>JAPJRE010000249.1 GCA_030824725.1 Sphingomonas sp. | reverse complement strand
TCGAGGAAGCCTGGTCGGCGGCGCGCGACAGCGACGCCAAGGTGACGTTCGACAAGACCAGCGGCAACAGCGCGTTCGCCTATGACGAAAATGGCGAGCATCACGAAATCTGGATGGTCGACGCCACCGCGACCTGGAACCAGCTGCAGGCGGTCCGCGCCGCCGGGGTCGGCAGCGTCGCCTTGTGGCGGCTCGGCACCGAGGACGCCGGCGTGTGGACCGCGCTGCTCGCCTATCGCCATGGCGGCCGGCCGGACCTGAGCCGCATCGTGCCGGCGACCAACGTCGACGTGGAAGGGCCGGGCGAGATCCTGCGGGTGACCTCCACGCCGACGGTCGGCCAGCGCGCGATCGGCTTCGATGCCGCCAACATGATCCGCGACGTGCAATATCCGGTGTTGCCGACCCCCTATGTGGTGATGCGCACCGGCGCCTCGAAGAACGAGATCGCGCTGACCTTCGACGACGGCCCCGATCCGACCTACACCCCGCGTATCCTCGACATCCTAAAGGCCGAGCATGTGCCCGCGACCTTCTTCATCATCGGCGAGAACGGGCTGCAGCATCCGCTGCTGCTCCGCCGGCTGGTCGCCGAGGGGCACGAGCTGGGCAACCATACCTATACCCACCCGAACCTCGCCACCACCTCGGCGGCGAGCACCGCGCTGGAGCTGAACGCCACCCAGCGGCTGGTGCAGGCCTATACCGGCCGCGGCATGCGGCTGTTCCGCGCGCCCTATTTCGGCGATGCCGAGCCGACCACGCCCGACGAACTCGATCCCGCCGTGGTGGCGCAGAAACAGGGCTATACGGTGGTCGGCCTCCACGTCGATCCGGACGACTGGAAGCGGCCGGGCGTCGATGCGATCGTGCAGGGCGTGCTCAACGACGTGGCAGGCGCCGCACCGGACCATTCCACCAATGTCGTGCTGCTCCACGATGGCGGCGGCAACCGCGAGCAGACCATCGAGGCGCTGCCGATCATCATCCGCGAATTGCGCGCGCGCGGCTATAGCTTCGTGCCAGTCTCCAAGCTCGCCGGGCTCTCCTATGACGAGGTGATGCCGCCGATCCGCGGCAGCGACCTGCTGGCGGTGCGGGCGGACGTGGCGATCTTCGTCGCGCTCGCGGTGATCGCGTCGGGGCTGCGCTGGATGTTCTTCATCGCGATCACGCTCGGCATCGCCCGCGCGCTGATCCTTGCCGGGCTGGCGCTGCGCCAGCGGCTGCGCGAGCGCGGTAAACCGCCGGTGTTCACGCCTACGGTCTCGGTGATCATCCCCGCCTATAACGAGGAGCGGGTGATCGAATCCTCGGTGCGCCGCGTGCTCGCCAGCGACTATCCGGCGATCGAGCTGATCGTCGCCGACGACGGATCGAAGGACCGCACCAGCGCAATCGTCGCGGCGGCGTTCGGCGATGATCCGCGGGTGACGCTGCTGACGCTGGTCAATGGCGGCAAGGCGGCGGCGCTCAACCGCGCGCTGCAGCAGGCCAGGGGCGAGGTGATCATCGCGCTCGACGCCGATACCCAGTTCGAGCCCGAGACGATCCGCCGCCTCGCGCGCTGGTTCGCCGACGACAAGATCGGCGCGGTGGCGGGCAGCGCGCAGGTGGGCAACCGGGTCAACCTCGTCACCCGCTGGCAGGCGGTGGAATATATCACCGCGCAGAATCTGGAGCGGCGTGCGCTGGCAGGGTTCAACGCGATCACGGTGGTGCCGGGCGCGGTCGGCGCGTGGCGCCGTGCGGCGCTCGATGCGGTGGGCGGCTATCCCGAGGATACGCTGGCCGAGGACCAGGATCTCACCATCGCCATCCAGCGCGCCGGCTGGCGGGTCACCTATGATCCCGACGCGGTCGCCTGGACCGAGGCGCCGGAGAGCTTCCGCGCGCTCGCCAGGCAGCGCTATCGCTGGGCTTTCGGCACGCTCCAGTGCCTGTGGAAGCATCGCGGCCTCTATCGCGACAAGAGCGCACGCGGGCTCGCCTGGATCGGGCTGCCCCAGGCCTGGGTGTTCCAGATCCTCTTCGCCGCGATCTCGCCGCTGATCGATCTCGCTTTGGTCTCGGCGATCTTCGCCACCGCCGTGCGGATCGCCCAGCATGGCTGGGAGCAGACCCGCGGCGACGTTGGCACCATGGCGATCTATTGGGTGGCCTTCACCACGATCGACGTGGGCTGCGGCTGGGTCGCCTACCGGCTCAACAGCCGGCGCATCCGCTATCCGGCGCTGCTGCTGGTGGCGCAGCGCTTCGTCTACCGCCAGCTGATGTACTGG
This sequence comes from Sphingomonas sp., assembly GCA_030824725.1. GTDB lineage: Bacteria > Pseudomonadota > Alphaproteobacteria > Sphingomonadales > Sphingomonadaceae > Sphingomonas. The sequence continues at coordinate 3,930 of JAPJRE010000249.1, read as the reverse complement.
GTGGTGCTGCGGGCGATCAGCTCGGCGCTCGGCGGCTGGTTCGTCGGCTGGGGCAAGCTGGAGCGCACCGGCCGAGTCGGCACCGCCGGCGCGGCGGCGGCCGAATAGCGGCGCCACCCCTTCGAAGAACGCGGCGTCACACCGCCCGCCTTGCCGTACCGGCGAGGCGGGCGGTTTGCGTTTCCGTGCTCTCGAACAGCATCGGCGAGATACAAATCGAGCTGTGTTATTTCTGCACCGCTTTGGATTTTTCCGACCGATGGGATACAAGGGTAGGGCATTGGCCAAGTCTAGGTCATCGTACTGTTGAGTGAAAATGCCTCGTTTTCCGACGATAATATTTAAAATTAAACGAGGATGATTTAACGGAGGCTGTTGTGCGGCAGTTGATGTAACAATCCTGCCAAATCTTGTGCCTAGGGGCGCCCCCGAACCAAACTGAACTCCTCGGGGATTCCAGAATGTCAGATCGCTCTACTATCCGCCTCGCGCTGCTGGCCGGCGCCACGTCGCTCGCCCTTGCCGCGGCCCCGGCGATGGCGCAGGCCCAGACCGCCGATGCACCGGCCGCCGGTACCGAACAGCCGGAAGGCCTGGCCGACATCGTCGTCACCGCGACCAAGCGCGAGACCAACCTGCAGAAGACGCCGATCTCGATCAGCGTGCTGAGCACGCAGGCGCTCGAGGACCGCCACGTCCAGAGCCTGTTCAACCTCGCCGACGGCACCGTGCCATCGCTGCGCGTCGCGACCTTCGAGGCGCGCCAGTCGGCGCTGACGATCGGCATCCGCGGCATCGTCCCCTACGACCAGAACCAGACCGCGCGCGACGGCGGCGTCGGCGTGTACATCGACGGCGTTGCGCTGGGTAAGACCCAGGGCCTCAACGCCGCGCTGTTCGACATCGAGCGCATCGAAGTGCTGAAGGGCCCGCAGGGCACGCTGTTCGGCCGCAACACCGAAGGCGGCGCGCTGTCGCTCGTCTCGCGCGCGCCCACCGGCGAGTTCGGCGGCCGCGTCAACGGCGGCGTCGGCAACTATGGCAGCCGCAGCGTCGACGCGCATCTCGACCTGCCCGCCTTCCACGACGTCTCGATCAAGCTCGACGGCGTCTACCAGCACCAGGATCCGACGGTGGACAACCCGCTGACGGGCGCGACCGGCTGGAACTATTACGACCGCAAGGGCGGTCGCGTCGCGGCGCGCTGGAAGCCGGCGAGCAACTTCACCGCCGACTTCGCCTATGACTATGCGAAGGACGAGAACACCCCGCAGTTCAGCCAGCTCGTCAACTACAACCCGAACGGCTACACCGTCGGCGCGTACAATGCCGGCAAGCTGGTCCTGCCGGGCACCAACACCGCGTGCGGTGGCACCATCAACGCCGGTGCGACCACGCCGATTTGCATCGCGCCCAAGGCGCCGCTGGTCGGCGTGCACCCGGATCGCCAGCGCATCGCCGATGTCGGCGTGCCGCAGCAGCCGAGCGTCGACATCACGCACGGCGTCTCGTCGAACCTGAAGTACACCGCCGCGCCGTGGCTGGAACTGCGCTCGATCACGGCATGGCGCGGTGTCAGCGCCGACCAGTGGGACAATTCGGGCGGTCCGGAGCGCCAGACCTTCGCGCCGTTCGTGCCGAACACGGCCAACCCGGCCGCGATCAACACCAGCGGCACCTTCAGTCGCTACAGCCTGTCGTTCCTGCGCCAGCACCAGTTCAGCCAGGAATTCCAGGCGGTGGGCAGCGTGCCGCAGTTCGACTATGTCGTCGGCGCCTATTATTTCACCGAGCATGCCACGGAATATGCCGCGACGCCGCTCAGCAACCAGTGGAATGCGGACGGCACCGCCTACACGATCCGCAGCCCGATCCCGGGCAATTCCAACCCGATCACCGGCGCCAACTCGGGCTATCAGCAGTATGACCCGTCGTGCAACAACACGCTGGCGACGACGGTGCCGCAGTTCGCGAACAGCTGCCAGTTCATCACCCGCGCCAGCCAAGCGACCGACCACAACTACTCGCTGTTCGGCAACCTGACCTTCACGCCGGACGCGCTGAACGACGTCGTGCACGTCACCGTCGGTGGTCGCTGGACCAAGGACAAGCGGCACGGCACGCTCTATGTCATCAACAACCGGTCGGACCTGGCGGTTGCGGGCACGGTGTCGCCGTTCGGCTTCAGCAACAGCATCAGCCGGTTCGATCCGATGATCAACGTCGCGTTCGACGCGACGCAGGACATCCATCTCTACGCCAAATACGCGACGGGCTTCCGCGCCGGCGGCGCGAACGATCGTTCGCTGCAGTTCAACGCCTTCGGTCCGGAAGCGGTGAAGTCGTATGAAATCGGCGCCAAGATGGACTTCTGGGAGCACAAGGCGCGCCTGAACCTGGCGGGCTACATCATGGATCGGTCCAACACCCAGTTCGACTTCGATTACTACGACACGAACGGTGCGAGCCCGACCCTCGGCAGCCATATCGAGCAGACCACCAATGCCGGCCAGAGCAAGATCCGCGGCATCGAGGCCGACCTGACGGTGGCGCCGGTGCAGGGACTGACGCTCACCGCGTCCTATGCCTACACCTACTGGCGTGCGCCGTCGGCCGTGAACCCGCTGACCCCGGGGGCGCCGGCGCAGCAGCTGTACATCGTCTACACGCCGGAGAACGCGGCCTCGGGTTCGATCGACTATGCCCTGCCGATCGGCGGCGGCGACACCACCCTGCGCCTGCACCTCGACGGCAATTATTCGAGCAGCCAGTACAGCTTCCAGCTCGAGCCGACCAAGACCGATGCCGCCTTCATCATGAACGGCCGCATCGCGATCGCCGACATCGCCGTGTCGGATCACAACAAGGTCACCTTCGCCGTCTGGTCGCGCAACCTGCTCGACCACACCTATATCTACCGCCGGTCGTCGGCCAATTCGTCGCCGGTCCTCAACTATGGCGCGAACGGCCAGCTGGTCTCGACCAGCTACGGCGGCATCCTGGGCGACTATGCCAACTTCAACCCCCCGCGGACCTGGGGCGTGGAAGCCAGCGTCAAGTTCTGATGCTTGTCCCGCCGCGGCTGCGGCGGGACGGTCAGTCCGTGCGGCTCGGTCGGGGATCCCCGACCGGGCCGTTCTGCGTCTGGCGCAGGCCCAGCGCGGAGAGGGCGCGGAAGGTTATCGACCAGCGCGGGGCGGTCATCGGCACGATGCTGTGTTCCCAGTCGTGGCGGGCCTCGCCCGACAGGAGATAGATCGAGCGCGGCGGCAGGGGCAGCTCGGCGCGGGCGAAGGCGCGGGGCCCGGTCCGTCGCCGCAGGCGCAGCGTGGCGGGCGCGCCCAGCGAGATGCCCACCACCTCCTCGAACACCGGCCGATCGCGGTGCCAGCCGATCCCCGCGCCGGGCGGATAGTGGATCAGCAGCGCCTGGACCAGCGCGCCGGCGGGGAGGCCGGCAAAGGCCTCCGCCCGCGCGCGGAGCGGCAGCAGCCAGTCGGGCAGGGGCGCGGCGGGGGTGAAGCCGCCATCGTCAAAGTCATAGCGCCATCCATAGCTGGCGGTGCGCCGGTTCCCGGTCCAGCCCTGGAACCGGAAGGGGAGAAGGTTTGCCGAGTCGATGGCGGCGATGGCGGCCGCTTCGGTGCCTCCGTCCAGAAAACCGGTTGCCTGGCGCAGGCCGGAAGGCGCCGAAAGATCGAACATATCTGGCTGTCGGGCTGTCATGCGTCTGCAACGTTTGAAACCCGGGTACGGGCAGCTGCAGGCACCCCATATCGGAAACGAAATGGCAAACCTTCGCATGCATGATGTTTCATATTGATCCAGGTTTATGAAATTCCACGAAATTTTGCGGCGTGACGGGTTGCTCCGCATAGGATCCCACATTCTCCAAGTAAGTCGCTGATTTCGCTGTCGTAATCGTGATAT
>JAPJRE010000248.1 GCA_030824725.1 Sphingomonas sp. | reverse complement strand
GCCTGTTCGTCCTCGGCGGCGCCCGTTCGGGCAAGAGCCGCTACGCGCAGGCCCGCGCCGAGTCGCTCGCCGGTGACCTGCTCTACCTCGCCACCGCGCAGGCGTTCGACGCCGAGATGGCGGAGCGCATCGCCCGGCACCGCGCCGACCGCGGCCCGCGCTGGTCTACGCTCGACGTGCCGCTCGACTTGCCCGCCGCGATCCTGGCCAATGCGGCGCCGGGCCGCGTGCTGCTGGTCGACTGCCTGACGCTGTGGACCTCGAACCTGATGTTCGCCGAGCGCGACCTCGACGCCGAGACGGAGGCGCTCGCCACCGCCGTGACGCAGGCCGCCGGTCCGGTGATCCTCGTCGCCAACGAAGTCGGCCTCGGCATCGTGCCCGACAACGCCCTCGCCCGCCGCTTCCGCGACGCCGCCGGGCGGATCAACCAGACGATTGCCGCGGCAGCGGACGAAGTGCAGTTCATCGCCGCCGGGCTCCCGCTCCGGCTGAAATAGGCGGCAGTTGACGGATCGGCGATAGCGCACGACGCTGGCGACCCACCTTCCGGGAGCCTAGCCGATGAAGCCGATCCTCGCCCTGCCCTTGCTGCTCGCGCTCGCGCCGGACGAGAACGTCACCCCCGCCGATCGCCTCGTTCACGAACAGATTCTGGTGCTCGACACCCATCTCGACACGCCCGAGCTGTTCGAGCATCCCGGCTGGGATTTCGCCCGCTGGCACGATCGCGCCTTCGACGGCAGCCAGGTCGACATCCCCCGCATGGAGCAGGGCGGGCTCGATGGCGGGTTCTTCGTCATCTACACGCCGCAGGGTCCGTTGACCCCGGCAGGCTATGCCGCCGCGCGCAATTCGGCGCTCACCCGCGCCACCTGGATCCAGCGCGTCGTCGCCGCGCACCCGGACACGCTCGAGCTGGCGACGACCCCCGCCGACGCGCGCCGCATCGTCGCCAGCGGCAAGCGCGTCGTCTTCCAGAGCATCGAGAACAGCTACCCGCTGGGCGAGGACCTCAGCCTCCTCCGCCATTTCCACGATCTCGGCGTGCGGCTCGCCGGGCCCGTCCATTTCCGCAACAACCAGTTCGCCGACAGCGCCACGGACAAGCCCAAATGGCACGGCTTTAGCCCGCTTGGCCGGCAATGGGTGGCGGAGATGAACCGGCTGGGCATGGTGATCGACGTCAGCCACGCCTCGGACGACGTGTTCGACCAGGCGCTGGCGCTGTCGAAGACCCCGATCCTCGCCTCGCATTCCGGGCCCAAGGCGATCTTCGATCATCCGCGCAACTTGGACGACGCGCGGATGCGGAAGCTGGCGGCGGCGGGCGGCGTGCTGCAGATCAACAGCGTCTATCTGGCGCCCCCGGTATCGGTACCCGGCGGCGAGTCGATCGGCGAGCGGCAGCGGCGCTGGTGGGTGCTGCCGCCGGCCGAGCAGCGCAAGCTGGTCGCCGACATTACCGCGCTCGGGCCGATCGGCGGCACCGCCGATTTCGAGCTGTTCATGCGCAGCCTGCTCCACGCGATCCAGGTGATGGGCGTCGACCATGTCGGCATCGGCGCGGACTGGGATGGCGGCGGCGGCGTGCGCGGGATGGAGGACATCACCGCCCTCCCTCGCATCACCGCGCGGTTGCGCAAGGCAGGCTATGGCGACGCCGATATCGAGAAGATCTGGAGCGGCAACGCGCTCCGGGTGCTCCAGGCAGCGGCGGACTGGGCGGCAGCCCATCGCGAATAAAAACCTCGCGACCATACCAGCGGAGCGCTTGACCAATTTAGTTAGCGTCCTAACTAACGGCCCTCATGGCCGATCGGCAAACCCAGGAGCGCGCGCTTGCGACGCGCATGAACCCCGTATCGCGGGCGTGGCAGCGCCTCGCCGATGCAGCGCTGGCCTCGCTCGACATCTCCAGCTCGACCGGCTGGGCGCTGGTCTATCTCCAGCGGCTGGGCGAAACTACGCGGCAGGCAGATCTTGCCCGCGCCATCGGGGTGACCGAGGCTTCGCTGGTCCGCACGCTGCATGCGCTGGAAGATGCCGGGCTCGTCGAGCGCGTCGCCGATCCCCGCGACCGTCGCGCCAACACCCTGCGGCTGACAACTTCGGGCGTTTCGCTTGCGTCACGGATCGACACGCGGCTCGCCGCGTTGCGCAGCGCGTTGCTCGATGGGGTGAGTGACGAAGCGCTGGAGACGACCTTGGCGGTACTCGATCATCTGGCGGCGCGCCTCGCCGAACGGCGGCCGCAGCCATGACCGATCGCTGGGGCATCGGTGCCGCGCTCTTCTCGCTCAAATCCTATGCAGCGGCGATGCTCGCCGTCTATCTGGCGCTGTCGATCGGGCTTGACCGGCCCTATTGGGCATTTCTCACCGCCTATATCGTCGCGCAACCGCTTGCGGGCGCGGTGCTCTCCAAGGCGCTGTTCCGCGTGATCGGCACCGTGGTGGGGGCGGCGGCGGCCGTCGCGATGGTGCCGCCGCTGATCAACACGCCCGAACTGCTGGTGCTCGCCATTTCCGGCTGGCTGGCGCTGTGCGTGTTCGTCTCGCTGCTCGATCGCACGCCGCGCTCCTACATGTTCGTGCTCGCCGGCTATAGCGCGGTACTGATCGTGCTGCCGAGCGTCGACGCACCGGGCACCATCTTCACCGTGGCGAGCCTGCGCGTACAGGAGATCACCCTCGGCATCCTCTGCGGCAGCCTGATGCACGGCGTCTTCTTCCCGCGCTCGGTCGCCGCCTTCCTGCTCACCCGTGTTTCGACCATCCTCAAGGATGCCGAGCGCTGGTCGCACGATTCGATCGCGCTCGAGCCGGTGGCGGGCGTCGACGGCGAACGCCGTCGCCTCGCCGCCGACATCACCGAACTCCACCAGCTCTCGATCCACCTGCCCTACGAAACCGCCCGCACCGCGCCGCGGGTACGCACCGTCCGGGCGCTGCAGGACCAGCTGTCGCTCCTCATGCCGCTGGGCGCGGCGGTGGACGATCGCACGGTGCAGCTGCTCGCCCATGGCGGGCTCCCGCCGGAGGTGGCCGCGCTGCTCGTCGATACCCAGCAATGGCTCAAGACGATCGACCGCGACCGCGACGAGCGCGCCGCCGACGCCGCCATCCTCGAGGCGCGCTGTGCCGCACTCGAACCCGAGGTGCACCCGGGCAGTACCTGGCACGACCTGCTGCTGCTCAGTCTGCTTTCGCGCCTGTCGGCGCTGATCGGCGCCCACCGCGACTGCCGCGAACTCGCGGAGCAGCTGGCCACGCTCGATCGCCGCCCGGTGAGCCCGCGCGTTGCCGAGTTGCTCGAAGGCCGCCGCGGTCGCGAACTCCATATCGACTGGATCGGCGCGGCGCGCGGTGCGCTCGGCGCCTTTCTGACCCTGGCCGTCGGCTCGGCGATCTGGATCGCGAGCGGCTGGTCGGAAGGGTCGACCGCGGTGATGCTCGCAGGCGTGTTCCTCGCGCTGTTCGCCGCCGCGCCCGATCCGCTGCTGCCGCTGCGCACCTTCTTCTGGGGGACGCTGGTCGCGACGATCCTCGGCGCAATCTACGGCTATGCGATCATGCCGCGGCTCGACGGGTTCGGGCAGCTCGCCGCCGCGATGGCGCCGCCGCTGCTGATTCTCGGTGCGATGATGCATTCGCCGAAGTGGATGGGCCTTGCCCTTCCCACGCTGCTCGGGCTCGGCAGCCCGCTGCTGATCTCGGCACGCTACACCAGCGCCTTCGCCAGCTTCGTCAACGGCGCGATCGCGCAGCTGATGGGCGTCGCCTTCGCGATCCTGATGGCGCGGCTGCTGCAGTCGGCGGGCATCGAGCAGGCGATCCGGCGGACGTTGCGCGCCGGCTGGGCCGACATCGCTGAGCGTAGCACCCTGATGACGCCCCCCGACATCCGCGGCTGGATCAACCGCATGCTCGATCGCATCGCCCTGCTGGCGCCGCGGCTGGCGCTGAGCGGCCGCTCGCCGGGCAAGCCGCTCTACGACGCGCTGCGTGACCTGCGCACGGGCGTGGCGATTGCGGAATTGCGCGCGCTGCGGCTCGAACTACCACCCGACCGCTCGGCGCCGCTCACCGACGTCCTCCGCGACGTCGGCGACTATTACCGCCGTCTCGAACCGGAAGTGGAAAAGCCCGAGGACCCTGATTTGCTCGCCCATATCGACGAGGCGCTCCACGCCACCGCGCAGGACGAGGACGTAGCCGTCCGGCGCACCGCCGCGCTCGGCCTGCTGGCCCTGCGCCGCAACCTCTTCCCCAATGCCGACCCTGCGCCCGAGGCCAGGCTGTGACCGGCGAGATCTCCATCGACGGCGTGTTCGTGCCGACGCTGTTGGTGCTCGGCGTGCTTGCCATGGTGCTGACCATGGTGCTCGCCCGACTATTCAACGCCTTCGGCCTGTATCGCTTCGTCGCCTATCGGGCGCTGGTCGACCTGTGCCTGTTCATCCTCCTGCTCGGCCTGCTCGCCTGGGCCACCCCCTCGATCGGATATCACCCATGAAACGCTACCTCCCCGCCATCGGCCGCAGCGCCGCGACGATCCTGATCGTGGTCGCCGCCGCCTTCGTCGCCTTGTGGTTGTGGCAGCATTATGCGCGCAGCCCCTGGACGCGCGACGGCCGCGTGCGGGCGGACGTGGTGCGGGTGACGCCGGACATCGCCGGGCTGGTGACGGCGGTGGCGGTGCACGATAACCAGGTGGTCAAGGCCGGCGACCTGCTCTTCGTGATCGACCAGCCGCGCTATTCCCTCGCACTCGCCCAGGCACGGGCCAGCGTCGAGAGCGCCCGCGCGACGCTCAACCAGGCGCAGCGCGAGGCCCGGCGCGACCTCGCGCTCGGCAACCTCGTCGCCGCCGAGACGCACGAGCAGAATGTCGCCCGCGTCGCCACCGCACAGGCCGCGCTCGCCCAGGCACAGACCTCGGTTCAGAGTGCCGAACTCAACATCTCGCGCACTCAGGTGAAGGCGTCGGTCAACGGCACCGTCACCAATCTCGATCTCCACCCCGGCGACTATGTCGCGGCGGGCCAGCAGGCGATGGCGCTGGTCGATGCCGACAGCCTGCGCGTCGAGGGCTATTTCGAGGAGACCAAGCTGCCGAGCATCCGCATCGGCGCGCCGGTGACGGTGGAGCTGATGGGCGAGCCGCGGCTGCTCCACGGCGTGGTCGAGAGCATCGCCGCGGGCATCAACGACACCACGCGCAGCAATTCGGGCAACCTCCTGCCCAGCGTCGACCCGACCTTCACCTGGGTCCGCCTCGCCCAGCGCATCCCGGTGCGGGTGAAGCTCACCCAGCTGCCGCCCGATATCCGCCTGATCGCCGGTCGCACCGCGACGGTGACGATCCAGCCGGCCGCGACCGCACGGCCCGTGCCAGTCCGTCCCGCGTCGACGCCCTCCGCTACCCCGCAGGCCCAGTGACCATGCGCTGCCTCCCCCTGCTCGCCGCGCTCGCGCTGATCGCCGGCTGTACCCGCGCCGGGCCGGACTATCACCCGCCGGTCGCCGGCCCCGCCAACGATCCCGCCGCCACCGGCAAGTTTCTCTCGGCGCAGGACAAGGCCTTCGCCGACGAACCGCTGCCCGAGCATTGGTGGCGGCTCTATGCCGATCCGCGGCTGGACGCGCTGGTCGAGCAGGCGCTGGCGGCAAATACCGATCTGCGCGCCGCCGACGCCAATCTCCGCCGTGCCGAGGCGGTCGTCCGCCAGACCGAGGCCTCGCGCCAGCTGACCACCGATCTCGCCGGCGGCACGACGCTGTCCCGCCCCTCGGGCACCGGCACCACCTTGCCGGGGACGCTCGGCTATAATCTCGGCATTTCTGTCGGCTATCCGCTCGACGTGCGCGGCAAGATCGCCCGCGCGATCGAGGCCAGCCTTGCCGATCGCGACGCCGTCGCCGCCGCGCGCGATGCGGTGCGGATCAGCGTCGCGGCTGCGACTGCCCGTGCCTATGCGGACGTGTGCGCCGCCAATTTCCGGCTGGCCGCGACCCAGCGTATCGTCGCCCTTCAGCGCCAGACCTTCAGCGCGACCCAGCGGCTCCAGCGCGCCGGTCGCGGCACCGCCTTTGACGTGACGCGCGCCCAGGCGGCGGTGCAGACCAGCGAAGCCAATCTGCCGATCTTCGCCGCCCAGCGCCGCGCCGGCCTCTACACGCTCGCCGCGCTGCTCGGCCGTCCTGCGGC
>JAPJRE010000247.1 GCA_030824725.1 Sphingomonas sp. | reverse complement strand
GCGTTCTGCGTCAGCCAGATCGCGCTGAGCGACGCCGCCGGTACGCGCACGCCGGTGCCGTTCAAGGTGACTGGCCAGGACGAGCTGACGATGGCGCTGCGGCTCAAGGACGTGAAGCCCGGCACGCTGACCCTGAACATCGCCCGCTTCGGCGCCGCCCCGCCGGACACCATCCCGCTGGTCGCGCGGCTGGAGGCGAGCCGGATCGAGCACTTCGTCATTCATGAGGGCGATCGCGACGGCGTGCTCGAAGGCGCGCGGCTCGACCAGGTGGCGGGGCTCGACTGGCGCGGGCTGCACTTTGCGGCCGGTGCCCTCTCGCGCGACAGCGACGGCGACCGGCTGACGATGACCGCCGAGGGCGCGAGCCCGGCCGGCGACGGCGATGCAGTGGTGCGGCTGCGCGACGGGCGCAGCGTCAAGCTGGCGGTCCGCGCGACCGCGCCGCGCCCCATGGCGAGCTTGCTCAGCCGGGCAGCAAGCGGCAAGCCCGCCACAGGCGCCTTGCCGATCACCCTGCCCGACGGCGTGCTGGCTGCCGATGCCGCGATCGACTTCTCGTTCAAGGTCACGCGCGGGTCGCTCAGCGATAGCGGCACGGTCGAGATCGCCGGTATCGAGGGCCCAAGCGCGCGCCTCGGCTTCCGCGACGGCGCGTTGCAGCGGGTCGGCGGCGACGTGGTGGTCGCGCATTTCACGCCGCGCGCGCTGCTCGGCGCCGGGATCGCCGGGCCGCTGCGCTTTCGGCTGGTGCAGGACGGCACGCCCGGCGACTGGCAGCCACTCGTCACCCTCGCCCGGCTGCCGCTGCTGACCGGATGGAAGTGCCCGACCGACGACGCCCCCTGCACGCTTACCGGGCAGGACCTGTTCGTCGTAGCTGCGTTGAGCGACTCGCCCGATTTCGCGCGCTCGACGCCGGTTCCGCTCGGCTTTGTCGGGAGCATGATCGCGGTGCCCGCACCGGCAGGGAGCATGCTCTATCTGCGGCTCCACGATGCACCGGACGCGGCCGCCCGCGCGCCGCTTCCCCAATAAATCAAAGTATCTTTGGGACGCATTGACGAATCATGTCAATGCAGATCATGTTCGAGATCGTCATGGCACAGAACCGTGACAACAATCGACGACATCGTCGAAGGAGGAGGAACCATGATCGCCAAGGCACTGAAAATGATAGCGCTACCATCGCTGCTTGCGATGGCGGTCTCGATCGGAAATGCGCAGGCGCAGACGATCTGCTCGAACCAGACCGGTACCAATAACGGCTATTTCTTCACCTTCTACCGCGACTCCGGATCCGGCTGCATGACGCTCGGCAGCGGCGGCAATTACAGCGTCAACTGGAATCTGGGAGGAAGCGGCAACCTTGTCGTCGGCAAGGGCTGGGCGACCGGCTCGATCAATCGCGTCGTCGGCTATAACGCCGGTGTATTCGTGCCCGGCAACAATGGCTATCTGACGCTGTACGGCTGGTCCACCAACCCGCTGGTCGAATATTATGTCGTCGACAATTGGGGTAACTTCACCCCGCCCGGCAATGCGCAGCAGCTCGGCACGGTGAATACCGACGGCGGCAGCTATCGAATCTACCGCACCCAGCGGGTGAACGCGCCCTCGATCATCGGCAACGCCACCTTCTACCAATATTGGAGCGTGCGCACCGCCAAGCGCGCCACCGGCGTCAACCACACGATCACCTTCCGCAACCATGTCAATGCCTGGGCGAATGTCGGCATGAACCTGGGCACGATGAACTATCAGGTAATGGCGACCGAGGGCTTCGGCAGCGTCGGCAATTCCAACCTTACCGTCTGGCAGCAGTGAGGGTGCGGGCGGGAGGCTTTCCGAGCACTCCCGCCCCGCCTATCCCGTTACTGCACGCTGGGTAGCGCCGCGCGGCAATCTTCGGCGCATTCGCGGCACATCGTCGCGCAAAGCTTGCAATGTTCGTGGTCGTGCTTGGCGCATTCTCCGGCACAAAGCTCGCAGGCGCGGATGCAGGTCTCCAGCATCGCCCGCAACATCGCGATGTTCTGCCCCGTCCGCCGCGTCGCCAGCCGCGCGGTGGCGGCGCAGACATCGGCGCAGTCGAGGCAGGTCCGCACGCATTGCCGCATGTCCATCGCCTCGGCGACGCAGGCATCGGCGCAGCTGGTGCACATCAGCGAACAGAGCATGGCGTGGCGCGCCGCCTTGGCGAGCGCTTCGTTGGCATCCGCACCCACATCGGGGTGCAGCGCGATCATCTTCTCCAGGGACATGGCATGGCTCCTTGCTGGCCGGCATCGGTCCTCCCCCAACGGATCGAAGCCGCGAGGGTTCAGAAGAAATGCCGTGGAACCAGCCTGTTGCACCGCCCGTTATCGAACGTAACAGGAACAACGAGGCGATCATGGCAGACACGCTGCACAACCCGAAGCTCGACGCGCATCCCGGCTCGAACACCGAGAAGGATCCCGACGATTGGGTCTCGGGCGACGATCCGATGACCGGTGCCCAGGCCTCCTACCTCACCACCCTGGTCGAGGAAGCGGGCGAGCCGCCGATCGAGGGCGATCTCAACAAGGCCGAGGCATCGAAGCGGATCGATGCGCTGAAGGAACGGCTCGGCCGCTGAACGGCGGCCGGCTCAGCCCGCCTTGGCGAGCGCGTCGAACGCCTTGAGGCGGGTGAGCAGGCCGCGCAGCTGGTCGAGCGGCACCATGTTGGGGCCGTCGCTGGGGGCGGTGTCGGGCGCCTGGTGCGTCTCGATGAACACCGCCGCCACGCCCACCGCCACCGCCGCGCGGGCGAGCACCGGCACGAATTCGCGCTGGCCGCCCGAGCTGGTGCCCTGCCCGCCCGGCTGCTGCACCGAATGGGTGGCGTCGAACATCACCGGGTACCCCGTTTCCGCCAGGATCGGCAGCGCGCGCATGTCGCTGACCAGCGTGTTGTAGCCGAAGCTCGCCCCGCGCTCGCACAGGATGATGTTCTCGTTGCCCGAGGACGCCAGCTTCCTGGCGACGTTCTTCATGTCCCAGGGCGCGAGGAACTGGCCCTTCTTCACGTTGACGGCGCGGCCGGTCTGGGCGGCGGCGACGAGCAGGTCGGTCTGGCGGCACAGAAAGGCCGGGATCTGCAGCACGTCGACCACCTCGGCCACCGGCGCGCACTGGCCGGCATCGTGGACGTCGGTCAGCACCGGGCAGCCGAACTGCGCCTTGAGATCGGCGAACACCTTGAGCGCCGCGTCCATCCCGATCCCACGCGGCGCGTCGATCGAGGTGCGGTTCCCCTTGTCGAACGAGGTCTTGTAGATGAAGCCGATGCCGAGTTCGGCGCACAGCGTGGTCAGCGCCTCGGCCATGAAGAAGGCATGGTCGCGGCTCTCCATCGCGCACGGCCCGGCGACGAGCACGAACGGCTTGTCGTTGGCGATCTCGAGGGCACCGACCTTGACCGTCTTCATTCCCAAATCCTTCAGAACGTGCCGCAATCGGCAAGTATGGTATCCACGTCGCGGCCGCGCGCGGCCTGCATGCGGATGGTGGCCTCGCTGGATAGCAGGTCCCATGCCGCGGCTTCGATCTCGGGCCATAGCGCCCTCGGCACTGCGACGATACCGTCATGGTCGGCGAAGATGACGTCGCCATTGGCGATGCGCACCTCGCCCATGGTGATCGGGCGGTTCATCGCCTTGACCGTCCCTTCATATTTGATGTCGTCGCAGGTCTGGCCGCGGGCATAGACCGGCAGGCCCAGCGCGCGCACGTCCGCGGTGTCGCGCGTCGCGCCGTCGATCACCGCGCCGACGGCCCCGGACCGGATCGCGAGATTGGCGTTGAGGTCGCCGAAATAGGCGAAGTCGGGCAGCTCGGTGGCGACCATGATCACGTCGCCGGGGCGCACGAAGCGATAGGATTGCAGCGCGCCATAGATGCCGTTCCACGCGCCGCCGGGCTCCCGATCGGGCCGGTTGGGCAGCGCGGCGAGCTCGAGCGTCTTGGCACGACCGAGGAACTTGCCCCCCGTGGTCGGGCGCAGCGCCTTGGGCAGCACCACCCGGTGGCCGCGCTCCTTGAGGATGTCCGACAACAGCGGCGAGGAGAGATGCGGCAGCATCGTGCGGAAGCGCGAGACTTCCGCCTGGCGGAAGCCCGCCGCCACCGTCTCGGCGATCACCAGGTCATGGTGATGATTGATGTCGATCTGCTCGATCGGATCGAGATCGAACAGGATCGGGCGGGTGCCGAAGCGGCGCGTCGCCGGGCCCTCGCCGGAGCGGCGGACGATGTAGAGGCTCATCGCCTCGACGATCGTCTCGGGCAATTCCACGCTGTTGGGGATGCGGCCGGTGCCATAGGCGGGCACCTGGCCGTCCCAGCAATATTGCTTGGCGCGGGTCACCGCGACGAGGCTGTCCGCCGCCGGATCGGCGAGCAGCCGTTCGATCGCGCGGCCGATCGTGTCGGCAGTGACGAAGGGTGCGGTGCAGAGCAGCTGGACCCAGACGTCCGCATCCGGGCGCTGCGCGCATTCCCAGGCGAACATGCCGTGGCCGTCGGTCGCGTTGGTCGCCAATTCGGCGGGGCGCTGGAGCCAGGTGACCGGCAGGTCGCTCGCCAGCGCGGCCATCGCCGCGCTCTCGGTATCGAGGCACACTTCGCCGATCGCCGGGCAATCGAGCGCCTGTAGCAGCTTGCGGCGGAACAGATGCTCGCCGTCGAGGATGCGGGTATTCTTGTCCGAAACGCGCTCGCTGCTGCCCTTGGCGGGGACGAAGGCGACGATCTTCAGGGGCTTAGCCATTCAACATGTCCTTGGCATGCAGCATGCCGTGCAAAAGGCCCGCGCTGTCGATCACGGGAAGCACCGAATAGCCGCCTTCGCGCTCGCGCAGCAGCAGCAGCGCGTCGCCGAGCGTGGCGGCAATGTCGATCACCCGCGGGCGCGGCTGCATCAATGCGCTGGCGGGCGTGTCGTAGACGTCGCGGCGCGACTGGAAGTGCCGACGGATGTCACCGTCGACGACCAGGCCGAGCAGCGTGCCGTCCTCTCCCACCACGCACGCAGCACCCATCCGCCCGCGGGACATGGTGGCGAGCAGATCGGCGACCGGCGCCTGCGGACCCACGACCGGCAGCTCGTCGCCGGTGCGCATCAGCGTGCGCAGCGGCAGCGACTGGCGGCCGAGCAGCCCGGCGGGATGGTGGCGGAGGAAATCGGCGCGGGTGAAGCCGCGGCTGCGGCTGACCGCCACCGCCAGTGCATCGCCGATCGCGAGCTGCAGCGTGGTGCTGGCAGTGGGCGCCATGCCGATATGATCAGCCTCGCACGCGGTGCAGGCGGGAATCAGGATATCCACCGCGCGGCCGAGCGGGGAATCGGGGCGGCCGACCACGCCGATCAGCACACAGGCCCGGCCCTTCAGCACGGGAAGGATGCGCAGGATCTCGTCGGTGGTGCCGCTGTTCGAGAAGAGCAGCACGATATTGCCGTCCTGCACCCCGCCCAGATCGCCATGCGCCGCCTCGCCGGCATTGAGCGGGAAAGCCGGGGTGCCGAGGCTGGAAAAGGTCGCCGCGACCTTGGCGGCGATCAGGCCGGACTTGCCCATGCCGAGGCAGGTGAGCGGGCTCGCCTGCCCGGCGATGACGGCGACGGCATCCGCGAGCGACGGCGGCAAGGCGGCCTCGAACGCCTGGAGCGCACGGCGTTCGGCGGCGATCACCTCGCCTGCCCAGGCGAGCGCGGGCACGGGGGTCCGCGCGGTCACTGGCGCGATCGCTGCGTGCTTCATGCCGCGCGGCTCCCGGCAGCGCTCCGCCGGCAGGATCGCGCGTCGGACAACTTGGATGCCGCCAATGCCTGCTCCGTTACGAACTCGGGCAAATGCGCCCCATTGTGTCTCTTATAGGAACGGCCGCACCCGGGCCGGGGCGACGCTAGGAAAAACTTGCCTAGTGCGGGACAAGCGCAGCGACCGGGCGGCGCCGCGCGCCGGTTGGGCGGGCGTCTCGCCTCGATCCGATTTCGGAGCGCCCCAAGGCGACCAGCGACGATTCTCGCGCCTGCTCACCATGCCGGCCTCGATCCGTGGCGCTCCACCCGTTTCTCTCCGCGTTCGGCCTGCCCTGCCGGGCGCCGTCCTGGCGCTGGGTCGTCGGCACCGACCTGCTGAGCGACAAGAGCGTCCCGCAGCCCCGCAACGCCCCCCCGCGGCCAGACCCCGGTCTCGCTGCCGTTCAAGCTCGGCGTCCCCCTCGCT
>JAPJRE010000246.1 GCA_030824725.1 Sphingomonas sp. | reverse complement strand
ACCGCATTCGGATCGGCATAGCGGCCGTCGGCAAAGCGGGTGGTGGGGTGCCAGGGGCGGCCCAGCGCGATTGATCCATCCGCCACGCCCTCCTCGCGGGTGAGGCGGGAGCGATGGATCACGATGCCGATCGGCTGCGACAGCGGCGTCGAGGGTGCGGTGATGAACGAGGCGAAGTCCTCCGGCGGCGTGGGTACTGCGCGGCGGCGCGTGCGGATCTCGCTTTCCTCGATCAGCAGCATGCCGTTGCCGAAGATGAAGTCGACATTGCCCGCGATCACGCCGCGGCGGAACCAGGCGCGCCGCCCCCGCGTGAACAGCGTGTCCTGATAGCCGAGCAGCGACACGCCGTCGAAGGCGACGCGATCGCTGCCGGTATCGAGCAGCAGCGCCACACCCTGCGAGGCGCCGATCTTGGCCGGATCGCCTTCGGGCAGCGCATCGTTGGCAAGATAGTCGAAATCATTCTCCACCGTCAGGTTCCGAACGACCACGTCGCTCGCGCCGACGGTCAGCGTCGCGGAGCCCGGCGTGCCCCAATTGGCGGGATCAAAGCGTCCGGCGGACTGCGCCACGGCGCCGAACACGATGCGGGTGCGCGCAGCGCCGGCGCCGGTGATCCGCACCCGATCGCGCCGCACCACCGGCTTCTCGCGATAGGTGCCGGGGGCAATGGCAATGGTGATCCAGTTGCGCGAGCCGTTCTTGGCGGCGGCGTCCAGCGCGGCCTGGACGCTGGTGAAGCAATGCGGCCGCGCGCCGCAGCTGGGCATAACCCGATAGGAGGTCGCGTCGGCGGCTGCGGCGCTGCCGATCGTCGTCGATGCCAGCAACGTGGCGAGCAACAGCTTCATCGGGATCCTCTTTTGGGCCTGGACGGTCGCAGAAAGGCGTCGATCTCGTCGACCACGCGATCGAGCTAGGGGGCATAGAGCCAGAAGGGGTGGGGCGCGTTGTCGAACGCTGTCATCGGCATCGGAGGCGCGGGCGACGCGCCGCCGCAGCCACGCGCGATGCTCCCGCTCGTGCGGCAGGATCTCGCGTCCCACCCAGCCGGCTAGTTCCTCACGTGCCGTGGCCCGTCTCCTCCCCCCAGAAGAGCGAATGTATCGCGATGTCCGTCAGCAAGCGGAAGGATTTTTTGCGGGCGGCGACGCTGGGCCGTCTGCGAGGGAGGCGATGGCTGAGTCCTTGCCACAATCCGGCGGCAAGCATGCGCTACCTTCCGCGCGCGCGCCGCAGGTCGATGCCGAGCCGTTTGACGCGGTAGTAGAAGGTCTTTCGCGGCAAGCCCAGCGCCGCGATCGCGGTGGCGATTTCTCCGCCCGCGGCGGCGATCGCGTCGAGGATCGCGGCGCGCTCAAAGGCTTCCAGGCGCTCGGTCAGCGGCCGGGTTTCGGGGGCGGCAACGGGCGCGCTCGGCTCCAGCCCCAGGATGAAGCGCTCGGCCGCCCGCTCCAGTTCGCGAACGTTGCCGGGCCATTCCCGCCGGGCGGCGGCATGGGCCGCTTCCGAAAGCGGCGGCGCGGGGCGGCGGTGGCGCTCGGCCGCCCGCAGCGCCAGATGCGCGAAGAGGAGCGGCACGTCCTCTCCCCGCTCGGCGATCGGAGGCAGCCGAAGCGGCACGCCGGCCAGCCGGTGGTAGAGCCCCGGCGGCAGGCGTGCCGCGGCGCCCTCGCCGATCGTGGCGATGATCCGCACGTCCACCGGCTCGGGATCGCGCTGGTCGGCGGCGACGGTACGGGTCTCGGCGAACTGGGCGAGGCGGTGGTGCAGCTCCGCCGGTGCGAGATCGAGATTGTCGAGAAACAGCGTGCCGCGATCGGCGCGGGCGGCCAGCCCGTCACGCGCGAACAGCGCCCGCTCGACCAGGCCGGGCGGCAGCGTCGCGCAATCCACCGCCTGGAAACGGTGGCGCGCGCGGCGTCCGGCGCGGTGGACCAGCCGGGCATAGAGCTCCTTGCCCGTGCCCGTGGCGCCTTCGAGCACGAGGTCGAGCGGGGCGTCCGCGAGCACCGGGATCATTTCGCGCAGGCGGCGGATGGCGGGCGCCTCGCCGAGCAGCGCGGCATCGCCATCGCCGTTCGCCGCGCGCAGGCGCCGGTTCTCCAGCGCCAGCGTGCGGGCCTTGCCGGCGCGCTGGAGCGCGGCTGCCAGCGCCTCGCCGGGGAAGGGCTTGGTGAGGAAGTCCCACGCGCCCGCCTTGATCGCGTCCACCGCCATGGCGACGTCGCCGTGCCCGGTCATCAGGATCACCGGCAGCTCGGGATCGACCCGGCGCAGCTGGTGGAAGAAGTCAACGCCGGACATGCCGGGCATGCGCACATCGGTGACCACCACGCCGGGGAAATCGAGGTCGATCCTGGCGAGGGCGCTCGGCGCATCGACGAAGGGCTGCACGGCATGCCCGGCCAGCGTCAGCAACTGGGTGAGCGCCGCGCGGAAATCGGCATCATCCTCCACCAGGGCGACGGGCACCGTCATGCGCGGCGCAGCTCCAGCTCGAAACAGGCGCCGCCTTCGTCGGGCAGCCAGCGCAGGCTGCCGCCCAGATCGGTCATGATGTCGCTGGCGATCACCAGCCCCAGGCCCAGGCCGTTGCTACGGCTGGTGGCGAAGGGGGTAAACAGCCGCGCGGCGATGTCCGGCGCGATGCCGGGCCCGTTGTCCTGGATGCGGACCCAGACCAGCCCGTCCCCCAGCGTCACATGGATCGTGATGGCGGGGTCGGGGCGGCCGGCCAGCGCCTCGGTGGCGTTCTGCAGCAGGTTGACGAACACCTGCTCCAGCCGCACCCGCCCGCCCATCACCAGCAGGTGCGTGCCGATCGCCGGGCGCTCCAGCCGCACGGCGCGCAACTGCTCCTTCAGGATCAGCAGCGCGCCGTCGAGCACTTCGGCGAGCGGCAACGCGCGGACCTCGCCCGGCTGGCGGCGCGAGAAGCCGCGCAGCTGGGCGGTTACCGCGCCGATCCGGTCGCTCAGCCGGCGGATCGTCTCCAGATTGTCGCGCACCATGTCGCTCGCGCCGCGCTCGAGCAGTTGCATGCTGGTTTCGGCATAAGTGCGGATCGCGGCGACGGGCTGGGCGGTTTCGTGGGCCACGCTGGCGGTGACCTGCCCCAGCGTGGCGAGGCGATTGGCCTGGCGCAGGCCTTCGCGCAGATCGGCGGCCCGGGCTTCGAGCGCGGCGCGTTCCTCGATCTCGCGGCGAAGCGCGGCGGTGCGCTCTGCAACCGCCCCCTCCAGTTCGGAGGTACGGCGGCGGCTCAGCGTGGCGCGCTGGCGCAGCCCCCAGAGCAGCGCCGCGAGGGCCAGCACCGCCATCAGCGCGCCCAGGCCGGCGGTGCGCTGGGCCGCAGCGACGGTGGGCCCCACCGAACGACGCAGCGACAGGTGCCAGCCGGGCTGGCTGGTCGGCACGGTGGCCTCGATCAGGGTGCCGCGCGCTGGGGGCAGTAGCATCGGCGCCGCCGCGTCGGGCAGCGCCGCCTCCCGCCGCAGCGAGGCGAGGACGGCGGGCAGGATCGGGCGCGCCGCGGCGAAGCGAAGCGCGGGATCGCTGGCCACCAGCACCAGCCCGGCGTCATTCTGGACGAAGGTGAGATCGCCCGCGCCGCGCCACGCCGCCTCGATCGCATCGAACTCCAGCTTGACCACGATCACGCCGTTCGCCGGGGTGCGGCGCGCCAGATACAGGCCCGAATGGCGGCTCACGGTGCCGAGCGCGAACTGGTTGGCCTCGCCATGGGCGCTTGCCTCGCGGAAATAGCGGCGGAAGCGATAATCGGAACCGACGAAGCTTTGCGGGCTACGCCAATTGCTCGCCGCCAGCGTGCGGCCGTCGGCGCGGATCACGTAGATGGCGGCGGCGCCGGTCGTCCGGGCAAGCGATTCCAGCTTGGCGTTGAGCGGCCGCGCCGATGCGCCAGCCAACGCCGCCGCGACGTCGCGATCCTCGGCGAGCGCGAGCGGCAGCAGGCGAAAGCGCGCGATCTCGCTGTCGAGCAGCGCGGCGCGAAGCTGGGCACTGGTTCGCGCACCCGCAACCAGACCGGCGCGGGTGCGTGCCCCGGCGAGCCACCCCGCCGCCAGCACCACTGCCGCGCCGAGCAGGGCCGTGAAGGCCCAATAGCGCCAGGTGGAAGGTGATTCGCGCTGCGTCACCTGGCTGCTATCCGCCAGGCGCCGCGGGTGTGCAAGTTCTTGCACTTCTGGGCATTGCCGGTGTGTCGGTTTCGGCGCATCCAGGTCGGGCGTATGGAATTAAGTTATTGAAAATATGTAGAAATGTCTAAAGACGCTTTTCGCTTCCTCCGCAAGATCCGCCAATCGACAATGCCGCGACCGAGCCCTACCGGCACAGCGCGGAGGCCAAGGAGAGGAAGTGATGGTTCGTATCCCCGTTGAAACCGACGAGACCGGGCATGCCCCTGCGCCGGCCAGGCGACTGCCCTGGTACCGCCATCTCTATGCGCAGGTGCTGGTCGCGATCGTCGCGGGCGTGCTGATCGGCCATTATGCCCCCGCCACCGGCGAGGCGCTCAAGCCGATCGGCGACGGCTTCATCAAGCTGGTGAAGATGATCATTGCGCCGGTGATCTTCCTCACCATCGTCACCGGCATCGCCGGCATGCGTGACCTCAAGGCGGTGGGCCGGGTCGCGGCCAAGGCCTTCGGCTATTTCCTGTTCTTCTCCACGCTGGCGCTGGTCGTCGGCATGGTCGTCGCTAATGTCGTGCGGCCGGGGGCGGGGCTCAACATCGATCCGGCCTCGCTCGATGCGGGCAAAGTGGCGGACTATGCGGCCAAGGCGCATGAGAGCACGCTGACCGGCTTCCTGCTCGGTATCATCCCCGATACCTTCCTCTCCGCGATTACCGGCGGCAACATCCTGCAGACGCTGTTCGTCGCGATCCTGTTCGGCATCGGCCTGGCGCTGGTCGGCGATCGCGGCGAGCGGATCACGAACGCGCTCGAGGATATTTCGCTGGCGATGTTCAAGGTCGTCGCGATCCTGATGAAGGCGGCCCCCGTGGGTGCGTTCGGCGCAATGGCGTTCACTGTCGGCAAATATGGCGTCGGTACGCTCGCCAATCTCGCGATGCTGGTCGGCACCTTCTACCTCACCTCGGCGCTGTTCGTGGTCGTCGTGCTCGGCGCCGTCTCGTGGATGGCGGGCTTCTCCATCTTCCGGCTGATCGCCTATCTCAAAGCCGAGCTGCTGCTGGTGCTCGGCACTTCTTCGTCGGAAAGCGCGCTGCCCTCGCTGATCGAGAAGATGGAGCGCGCCGGCTGCCCCAAGACGATCGTCGGCCTGGTCGTGCCGACCGGCTATTCGTTCAACCTCGACGGCACCAACATCTACATGACGCTGGCGGCCTTGTTCATCGCGCAGGCGACCAATGTCCATCTCTCGATCGAGCAGCAGCTGCTGCTGCTCGCCGTGGCGATGCTGTCGTCCAAGGGCGCGGCGGGCGTCACGGGCGCGGGGTTCATCACCCTGGCGGCGACGTTATCGATCGTGCCCAGCGTGCCGGTGGCGGGCATGGCGCTGATCCTCGGGGTGGACCGGTTCATGTCCGAGTGCCGCAGCCTCACCAATTTCATCGGCAATGCGGTGGCGACCGTGGTGGTCTCGCGCTGGGAAGGTCGGCTCGATCACGACGCGCTGGACGCCGCGTTGCACGGCCGCGCCCTGCGCATCGACCAGCGCCCTGCCGACGCCGTCCCGGCCGAGTAAAGGAAGCCCCCCATGCGTAGCCTAATCCGCGTCCTGGGCGCCACCCCGGCGCTCGCCCTGGGCATGCCTGCCGAAGCGCAGATCGTCGAAACCGCAGGCTACCCGGCTGCCGCCGCGGGCGACGGCGCCACCACCGGCGGGTACAACCTCTCCCGCTGGGCGGAGGATTGGCGCAAGCTCTGCGACCCCGCGAAGCGCGACGATCCGATCGATGCGCTGAAATGCATCAAGCTCACTCGCAGCGGCGACGTCTACGTCACCCTCTCCGGCGAGGCGCGGTTGCGGGTGAACCACACCACCAACCCGAACTTGCGCGACAGCCGCGCGCAACGGCAGGACATCGTCCGGCTGGTCGGCGGCGCGGACGTGCACATCGGCGAGCATTTCCGCGTCTATGGCGAGATTGCGCACGGCGGCATCAGCGGGGTCGAGCTCGGTGCGCCGGCCGCGACGCTGCGCAATGCCGTGACGGTCCAGCAGCTGTTCGCCGAGGCCAAGGGCGAGCTGGCGGGCATCGATGTCG
>JAPJRE010000245.1 GCA_030824725.1 Sphingomonas sp. | reverse complement strand
CGACTGCACCTTCCCCGATTACAGCCGCGTGATCCCGACCGCGAACGACAAGCTGCTCAAGCTCGATCCGAAGAGCCTGATGCAGGGCGTCGACCGTGTCTCGACCATCGCGACCGAGAAGACCCGCGCGGTGAAGATGGCGCTGGAGCGTGACAAGGTCGTGCTCTCGGTGACCAGCCCCGAGAATGGCGTCGCGGCGGAAGAAGTCCCGGGCGAATATGCCGCGATGGGCTTCGAGATCGGCTTCAACAGCCGTTACCTGATGGACATTCTCGGCCAGATCGAAGGCGATCTCGTCGAAGTGCATCTGGCGGACGCTGCGGCGCCGACGCTGATCCGCGAGAATGATTCGTCGCCCGCGCTCTACGTATTGATGCCGATGCGGGTCTGATCCCGCACCGGTTTTCCGTTAAAATTCAGCGGTGTGTCCATGGTTGACGGCCGCTTTCCAGTGCACCCCGCGCTTTCCCCGGCTATGTCGGTCGTTACTTTGCGACCATAAGCAGGGCCAAGCCCCGAGGGTCGCACTTTACGGGACTTGGGTCGGGCGACGGGTCTCCCTGGATCCGTCGTCCGCCTCAAACGAATGGCCGCGCGCGTTGAAAACACCCCGCGCGCCTGCTATTAACAGCTATGTCAGTTAGAGGGATCGGACTGCATGGCGACCAAGGCACCGCAACCGCTGATCAACCCGGGCGTCCCCCTCAAGCGCGAATGGGGCACGGCCTTGTCGGCGCTGCGCAAGCTGCTCGCCAATGGCGACGATACCGAACAGGTCTTCAAGATCATGCGCGCGCTGAACGGCGACGTCAGCCAGCGCAATTATCGCAAGCTGCTCACCGTCCCCGGCGGCGGCAAGCTGGCCTATCGTCGACTCGAATTGTCGCAGCGCCTGGCCGATCGCAGCTGGATCGACGGATTCGCCCCCGGCACGCTGGGCGCGGCCTATCGCGACTTCCTCGATTCGACCGGCTATTCGGCCGACGGGCTGGTCCAGGTCAGCATGGTCGAAGGTGGGTTCCAGGGGATCGAGGTCGAACACCCCTATGCCTGGATGGGCCGGCGCGAGCGCGACATCCACGATCTCTGGCACGTGCTGACCGGCTACAAGGCCGATGAGCATCTGGGGGAACTGTGCCTGGTCGCCTTCTCCTATGCGCAGACCGGCGGCACCGGCTGGGGCTTCATCGCGATCGGCGGCGCGCTCAAGAGCATCCGCACCACCGGGCGGCTCGATTGCGTCAAGGCGATTTGGGAAGGCTATCGCCACGGCAAGCGCGCCGACTGGCTCCATGCCGAAGATTACGAGAAGTTGCTCGAGGAGCCGCTGGAGGCGGCGCGGGCGCGGCTGGGGATCACCGAGCCGAAACAGTATCGCATTGCCCAGGCAAAGCTCGCCGAGGCGGGGATCGGCGCACTCTAGATCAAAGAAAAGGGCGCCCGGCGAAGGCCGGACGCCCTTTCTTCGTTTCGGTGGCCTTACTTCGCGGCCGGAGTCGCTTCCGGTGCCGGAGCCGGCGCGGCAGGCGCACCCTCGGCCGGAGCGGCACCGGCCTTGTCGCCGGCGGCCTTGGCGGCTTCGAGCGCCTTGTTGGCCTGGTCCTCGATCCGCTTGCGCAGCGCGGCGCGGTCGAGCACGGTCGGCAGCGCGAACTCGCTGGCGGGGATCGCGCCCGGCTTGACGCTCTGCAGCGTCAGCGCTTCGCCCAGGCGGAGCACGGCGCCCTTGGCGATCA
This sequence comes from Sphingomonas sp., assembly GCA_030824725.1. Taxonomy (GTDB): domain Bacteria; phylum Pseudomonadota; class Alphaproteobacteria; order Sphingomonadales; family Sphingomonadaceae; genus Sphingomonas. The sequence goes on along the minus strand of JAPJRE010000245.1, from coordinate 4,535 downwards.
CGTCTTCCAGCACCTTCTCGGCCTTCGGCACGCTGGTGAACACGGTCGCCATGCGCGCGCCGGTCAGCTTGGTCTGCATGCCGATCGCGGCGGCGATGTTCTTTAGGCGGCTGTCGTCGCTGACGACGATGCGGATCGAATCGCCCTGCGGGTTGCCCTTGGGCTGGACGCTCCAGATCGTGCCCTTCTGGTCGCCGACCTTCTCCTCGCCGACCTGGACCGCTTCATAGTCCGGGTCCTGCGGCAGCGGCTGGGGCTTCATGCCCTTGGCCTTGGCGATGTCCTGCGTCGCGCCGACGAAATCGGCGAAGCTGGCGGCGAACTTGTCGGTGCCGTCGGTGATCACGACATAATCGGTGCCGCCCTTGTGGATCAGCGTCTGCGGGCCGGCTTCCACCTTGGCGTCGCCATTGGCGGCAGCCTTGACGGTGATCGTGCCGCGGCCGCCGGCGGCGGCGTAGGTGGCGGTCACGTCCTCGGGCGCCTTGGAGCAGGCCGCCACCAGCGCGAGCGCGGCAATCGTAACAGTCTTGCGGAGCATGTGTTTCTATCCCTTCGCCCTGATCTATCGGCCAAGCGGTGTTCGTGGGCAAGGTGCTGCGCTACAGCCGCTGGCATGTCCGTCAAGCGTCTCCTGCTCACCGACTTCCGCAATCATGAAGATGCCCTGCTGACCCCGGGGGCGGACTTCGTCGTGCTGAGCGGCGAGAATGGCGCGGGCAAGACCAATATCCTGGAGGCGGTGTCGCTGCTCGCCCCCGGCCGCGGCCTGCGCGGCGCGCCGCTCAGCGAAATGGCGCGGCAGGGCGGGGCGGGTGCATTCGGCATCGCCGCCACGCTCGACGAAGCCGAGATCGGCACCGGTACCCGCGCAGACGCACCCGAGCGGCGGATCGTCCGCGTCAACGGCGCGACCGCCGCGGCGACCAGCCTCGCGCAATGGCTGGTGGTGCTGTGGCTCACTCCCGCCATGGACCGGCTGTTCCTTGAAGCGCCGGGCGACCGCCGTCGCTTCCTCGACCGGCTGACGCTGGCGCTCAACCCCCGCCACGCGCACGAGGCGACCCGCTACGAAGCCGCGATGCGCGAGCGCAACCGGCTGCTCGCCGACGAACTGCCGCCCGACCCCGCCTGGCTCGATGCGCTGGAGGCGCGGATGGCCGAGCATGGCGCCGCGATCGACGCCGCTCGCCGCGACGCGGTGGCGGCGCTCGGTGCCCGGCTCGCCGACCAGCCTTCGGGTCCGTTCGCCCGTGCCGGCCTCGCGCTGGACGGCTGGCAGGGCGATGCCCCCGCGCTCGCCGCAGCGCTGCGCGACGGCCGCCGCCGCGACGCCGCCGCCGGCCGCGCGCTCACCGGCCCGCACCGCGCCGACCTGCAGGTCATGCATCTCGACAAGGCCCAGTCCGCGCATCTCTGCTCCACCGGCGAGCAGAAGGCGCTGCTGCTCGGCATCGTCCTCGCCCATGCCGAGCTGGTCGCCGACCGGGTCGGTACCCCGCCGATCCTGCTGCTCGACGAGGTCGCCGCGCATCTCGATCCGGGGCGGCGCGCGGCGCTGTTCGCGCGACTCGCCGGGCGTGGGCAGGTGTGGATGACCGGCACCGAGCCCGCGCTGTTCGATGCGGTCCCCGCCACCGCCACCCGCTACCGCGTCGCCGATGGCAGGGTAGACCCCACGTGATTCGGCGCGTCTCCACAGACGTCTGCGCGCTCCCTACATAGGCACCGTGCCCGCCGATCTCCCCGCACCTCTGGCCGACTGGTTCACCGCGCGTGGATGGGCGCCGCGGCGGCACCAGCGCGACATGCTGGCAGCGGCACGGGCGGGGCGGCATGCGCTGCTGGTGGCGCCCACCGGCGCGGGCAAGACGCTGTCCGGCTTCCTGCCGACGCTCGCCGAACTGATCGAGGCGCCGGCCGAGGGGCTGCACACGCTCTACATCTCGCCGCTCAAGGCATTGGCGGTGGACGTGCAGCGCAACCTGCTGACCCCGATTGAGCAGATGGGCCTGCCGATCCGGGTCGAGACGCGCACCGGCGACACGCCGCACGAGAAGAAGGTCCGCCAGCGCGCCCGCCCGCCGCAGGTGCTGATGACGACCCCCGAATCGCTCAGCCTGCTGCTGTCCTACGAGGACAGCCTGACGATGTTCGCCGGGCTGAAGACCGTGGTGATCGACGAGATTCACGCCTTCGCCACCGGCAAGCGCGGCGACCTGCTGGCACTGGCGCTCGCCCGGCTGGAGCGGCTGGCGCCGGGCTTCCGCCGGGTCGGGCTCTCCGCGACGGTCGCCGATCCCGACGGCTATCGCGCCTGGCTCGCGCCCTATGGCGACATCGATGCGGTGACGCTGGTGCAGGGCGAGAAGGGCGCCGATCCCGACATCGCCATCCTGCTGCCCGAGGGCCGCGTGCCCTGGGCCGGCCATTCGGGCATCTACGCCATCCCGCAGGTGATGGCCGAGATCGAGACGCACAAGACGACCATCGTCTTCTGCAACACGCGCGGCCTGGCCGAGCTCGTCTTCCAGCAGCTGTGGAAGGTCAACGACCTCAAGCTGCCGATCGGCGTCCACCATGGCAGCCTCAGCCTGGAGGCGCGGCAAAAGGCCGAGCAGGCGATGGCCGACGGGCGGCTGCGCGCATTGGTCGCCACCGCCAGCCTCGACCTCGGGGTCGACTGGGGCGATGTCGACTGCGTGATCCAGATGGGCGCGCCCAAGGGCTCGTCGCGGCTGCTACAGCGGATCGGCCGCGCCAACCACCGGCTGGACGAAGCCAGCGAGGCGGTGCTGATTCCGGGCAACCGCTTCGAATATCTGGAGGCGCGCGCCGCGCTCGATGCCGTGGAGGCGGGCGAGCTCGATCCCGACATCTTCCGCCCCGGCGCGCTCGACGTGTTGGCGCAGCATGTGATGGGTTGCGCCTGTGCGGCCCCCTTTCTGGCGGCCGATATGCTGCAGGAGGTCCGCGCAGCATTGCCCTATTCGGCGCTGAGCGAGGAAGTGTTCGACCGCGTCCTCAATTTCATCGCCGACGGCGGCTACTCTTTACGCGCCTATGACAAGTTCAAGCGGCTGACCCAAGGCAAGGACGGGGTCTGGCGCGTCACCCAGCCCAGTTTTGTTGCGCAGCATCGGCTCAACGCCGGGATCATCGTCGAGTCGCCGATGCTGGAGGTGCGGTTCAAGAACGGCAAGCGGCTGGGCAAGGTGGAGGAGGGGTTCGCCGCCTCGCTCTCGCCCGGCGACACCTTCTTCTTCGGCGGCTTGGCGCTCGAAGTGGAGCGGGTGGAGGCGACCGACCTGATCGTCCGTGCCACCGCCAAGCAGGCGCGGGTGCCCAGCTATATGGGCGCGCGGCTGGCGATCACCGCCAACTTGGCCGATCGCGTCCGGTCCTTTCTGTTCGATCGCGGCCAATGGGCGCGCTTTCCCGCCGATGTACGCGAGTGGCTGGAGACGCAGGACCGACGGTCGACCCTGCCCGCGCCGGGCCAGCTGCTTGTCGAGACCTTCCCGCACGAAGGTCGCCACCATCTGGTCATCTACAGCTTCGAAGGCTGGAACGCGCACCAGTCGCTCGGCATGCTGGTCACGCGGCGGATGGAGGCGATGGGGCTCAAGCCGCTGGGCTTCGTCGCCAACGACTATGCGCTGGCGGTGTACGGGCTGGAGAAGATCCTCGATCCGCGCCCGCTCTTCTCGCCCGACATCCTCGAGCATGAGTTCGTCGAGTGGGTGCAGGGCTCGGCGCTGCTCAAGCGCGCCTTCCGCGAAGTGGCGATCATCGGCGGGCTGGTCGAGCGTCAGCATCCCGGCAAGAAGAAGACGGGGCGGCAGGTCACCTTCTCCACCGACCTGATCTACGACGTGCTGCGCAAATACGAGCCCGATCATCTGCTGCTCCGCGCGGCCTGGGAAGACGCGCGCGCCAAGATGACCGATGTCGGCCGACTCGCCCGGCTGCTCGACGAAGCGGGCGCGCGGATGCTCCATGTCGATCTGGATCGGGTAAGCCCGATGGCGGTCCCGGTGCTGATCATGATCGGCCGCGAATCGGTCGCGCAGGGCACCACCGAAGACGCGTTACTCGAAGAGGCGGAGGCGATCGCGGCCGAGGCGATGCGGCTCGACTGACCCCGTTCTTTTGCGGGATTGCTGCGCAACATCGACAGGCGTATGTTCTTCCAATGTTCGGAGTCTCGTCCTCGCTGGTCATGTGGGCCTTGCCGCTCGGCCTGCTGTCGAGCGGGCCTCTGTCAGGGCGGACCAATCCCGAAACGGCGCCCGCCGCCGGCCAGCCCGATGCGATCCAGCTGGCGCTGGGCGAGACCAGCGCGCGGCTCACCGTACCGGTCGCCATCACGCAGCAGGGACCGTATAATTTCATCATCGATACCGGCGCCGAGCGCACCGTGGTGTCGCGCGAGCTGGCGACGCGGCTGGGGCTCGCCGCGGGTGCTGCGGTCCATGTCACCTCGATGACGGGGCGCAGCCTCGCGACCACCGTGATCGTGCCCGACCTCAAGA
>JAPJRE010000244.1 GCA_030824725.1 Sphingomonas sp. | reverse complement strand
CCGCCGAACACACCGCCGACCCCGCCCCCGCTCTCACGCGACTTGGCGTCGGAATAGACCACCTTCACCTCGATCAGATAATCCGCCTTGGTGACAGGCCGGGTTGTGGCAGTCCCGCCATTGATCGCGCGTTCGCGTTCGAGCGCGCTGAACGCCTCGCCGCGATCGGCGACGCGGAAGCAATTGGATCGCGCGATCATCAGCTTGACCAGTGGCAGCGCGTCGACGCGCGCGGTCGAACCGCCGTTCTGCATCTCCGCCATGCGCATGAGCGCCTGCAGTTGCGGCGACAGGCCATCGGCCGGGTTGGCGGCCTTCTCCTCAACCAGCGCGGCAACGCCGAGCGGCACCTGGCATTGCGGCACGGCGGTCGTCTCGTCGACGCCGGTGCCGCCCTGCCCCAGCTTCTGGGCGTGGGCCATTGAAGGTGTGACGGCCGCGAGCGCGGCCGTCACGACGAGCATGCGGGTGCGATCAAGCACCGGCGCCCGCCTTCTTCGCATGCGCTGCGGGATCGCAGATCCCGGCACGCTCCTCGTCCGCCGCAACTTTCTTCGCGGCTTCGTCACAGTCCTTGCAGTCGGGACAGTCCGCGCAGTCCTTGCATTTGCCGTTGTGAAGCGCGTGCGCGCGATAGCGCGCCTTCTTCGCCTCGACCTCGCGCGCGGCATCGGTGCCGGCATGACTTCCGGCGAAGCTCGCCATCGCGAGCAGGACCGGCGCCGACGACTGCGCGCTGGCGGCCGACGGCAAGGCCACGGAGAGGGCGGCAAGCCCCAGCGCGGCGATCATCTTCAGTTTCATCGTGTGTACTCCTTCCCTGGCCGTTTTCAGAAGAAACCGTTGCGTCGGCCGTCGCGACGGTCATCGTGGCGGGCGCTGCTGTCGCCCAGCGCCGAGCGCCGGACCTCCAGCTCAACCCCGTCCCCCTTGCGGCGAATGCGGACATCCTGCGGGGCGATGTTGTTGCGCTTCGCCCAGCGGTCTGCGTCGGCATCCGAGCCGAACTCGCCCATTTCCTCGAAATCCCAGTTGCTCATGTCTCCTGTCCCGGTTGATCGCCGTGCCGGCGCGCGGGGGCCGGTCCTGGCGGTGCGATGCGAAATCCCCGCGCGTGGATGAAGGACAGTGTCACTGGATCGAGGCCGGTTTGGCGGCGATGCGCCGGACCACGAGATTGCTGTCGGCCCCCAGACGAAGATCGAGCGTGTGCCCGACCCGTCGCGTGAACAGCATCACGCCGGCAACCTCGTCGTGCAGCGTGCCCTTGCCGAAGAAGGTCCGAGAATCTGCCCATTCGCGGCCGTGGATGAAGCGGACGCGATATTGGCCGAGCGGGGCTGGCACGGTGACACGCTCGAAGGCGCGGACATAGACCGACAGCCGGTTCTTCGCCGTCGCCGGATCGAGCAGCTGGACGATGCTATTGTCTGCCGCACCCTGAATGGTCAGGTGGCTTCTGACGGTTCGCAGGTCGACGCTGGAGGAGACGGCGACCGTTCCCGATTCCGGAAAACCGGTGTTCGTCCCCACGATTGACGCGAACAGGCTGGAGGTTGCGCGCTTGATCTGGCCCTGCCCGGCCCAGGCCGCAAGGACCAGTGCGATGGCAACACCGACGCCCAGCGCCTGCCAGTAAGGGGCCGGCGTGAAGCGCGGGCGGGGCCGCCATCGACCGCGCTGATAATCGTGGCCCCTGTTCCTGGCTTCGAACCACGACCCTTTCGATCCGCCAGATATCCAGCTCGCGCTCCCCAGCGGCACCGATTTCCTGAACCCGAAGCGGTTCAGCTCGACCCGTGCCTTGCGATCGTTCCATTGCGTCGCACCGGGATCGAGCCCCTGCCGCTTGCGGTAGCGATCGCGCATATAGTCGCGATCATCGATGCCCATCGACCACCTCCATCGACTGCGAGGGGAGAGCCAGGGGAAACACGTCCATTCTGGACAGCATCGCGTGATCGCGCAGCGAGGCCTCGACGGCGACAACCTCGCTCGAAGTCAGTCCAGGTTCGCGTCGTACGAACAGGATGGTCGACGCCGATCCTGCCAGCCAGCGCGCGATGGAGATCCTGGGCATCAGCCGGTCGTGGTCGGCGAAAGCGTGGGTCGCTCGTCGCACGCCGGCCAGCACGGTCATTCCCCAACGCAGGGCGTGACCGTTTCCAGAATCGTGTCCCGCCGCCTCTGCGACGGCTTCCGGCGGGAGATCCCGTATCAGATCGCGGACGGCCGAAAGGGTCGCACCAGGTTCATCGCCGGCATGCCGAGCGTATCGTGCGCGGCGAAGACCTGTGGTGTCGTCCAGTGCGCGATCGGGTTCCACAGCATCATCGCGGTGCCGTGGGGATTGCCGGCAGCGGCGTAGCGCGCGTCTGCTTTCCATTCGGGTGTGCGTGACCGAGCGATGCTCTCGTCGCGGCGCAGTCCCAGCACGTTGATGATAGTCTGCCGGTGCGGGCGGAGCAGATTGTCGGCACGGAGCCGCGCGAGCCAGTCGGCGGGGTGTTCGTGCGCCTCCGGCCTCGGCGCACCGAGCCGCACCAGCTGGTCGATCGCCCCGGCATGGCCGGATTCGAGGTTGCGGATCTTCGACAGCGTTCTCTCCGAGATCGTCTCGCCGGCGATGCGCAGCACCGTCCGCGGCCTCGTGCGGCCGCGATAGGCGCCCGACAGCGCGGCATAGACGACGCCGCAATGGCCGAAGGCGGGATCGGAGAAGCTGACGACAGCGTCGATCCGGGGCTTGGCGAGGCGCAGGAGGCGGAAGGCGCGCGACGTGAAGAAGCTTTCGCCGTTCGCGGCGACCGAGGGCAGGCAGATGAGCCGTTGCAGTACGCAGCCCCGAGCGGGATCGGCATAGCCGGTGTGCCGGGTGATGACCGCGCCGGTCGCCGGCACGCCGAACACGATGAGACCGACCAACGTGGATCTGCCCGGGTCGCCCGGACCGAACAGCCCGCAGGCGAGCTGGGCGGCGGGATAGCGCGGGAGGTAATGATGGTCGGCGAGGAATGCGCGGGCAGTATCATGGGCGACGACATCGACGGCGTAGCGGCGCGGGTCGATCACGCTGTCGCCGGCAACGAACAAGCTGCGCCGGTCGCGCCAGCGCTGGGAGCGGTCGGTGAGCATGGTTACCTCCGTCAGGCCGCGTCGGCGTAGATCTCGGCCGCCCAGGTCTCGATCCATCCGGTGGTGATCTCATCGTGATCGAGATCGCCGCTCTCGATCAGGGCGCGGATCTCGGCGCGAGCCTGCGCGATCGCGCGTTCCCAGGGGTCGGCGGTTGGTGGCGGTGGAGCAGACGCCGCGGCCTCGGGCAGGTGTCGCGGTGTTTCGAGCGTTCGCGCGCATTGCGTGCGATACCAGCGTTCCATGAAGTCGGCGCCGAGCGCGTCGGTCTTGGCGATGCGATGCCTGAGCGCGTGCTGTCGCACGCCTACGCCCCATCCCTGGCTGTCTATCGAGGCGATCCAGCGTGCGAACGGCGTGAGGTACGGCAGGGCATCGCCTTTCACCCCGAAGAGGTGCGCCTTGACGCCGATCGGCAGGATGCGGGTCAGCCGCTCGACGACGGCGATCAGCCCTTCGGGACCGTGGATCGGTCGCCGGCACATGCTGCCGATGCCGACGACGGTGCCGGGCAGGATCAGACCGCCGATCGCGTCGAGTGAACGGACGTAGTCGTCGGGCACGCGGCCCTGCAGCACGGGCATCAGCCGGTCGCGGATGGCCAAGTCGTCGGCGCGGGCAAAGCATTCTCGGTTGGTGGCGGTGGTGCGCGCGATGCGGTCGAGCACTTCCTCGCGGTCGTGGGCAACGCCCTCTTCGCAGCAGTAATCGACCGACGAGATGCGTCGGAACGGCCATGACGCGGCGAGCGCCATGTAATCGGCGATGCTCCAGGGAAGCCCGCCATAGCGGACCATCATGGTGTAACCGGCGGAATCGAGGTCGACGCTGGCGAGCGGTCGCGCGTTGGCGAGCGTTCCGGTGCGCCATCCCGACCACTCGCGCCAGCCATCGGCCTTGCGCCAGCGCGACAGACAATTGGCCGAGATCAGCACCGGTGCTTGCAGCGCGACCGCGCGCTGAAGGATAGGCCCGTTTGCGAGATGCGGCAGGCCGAGGATGATCTCGATCGTCATCGTCTAGCGGCCAGCTAGCTGATAGCTGTCGGCCATTCCGACAATACGCATCACAGATCCTCGCGCAGCATGAGCGTGAGAACACGGCGCGTGATGCTGGCGTCGGCGGGGTCTTCCGATCCCCATTCCAGCGCCACGTCATAATAATCGATACGGAAGTGTATCGTCTCGCCTGACAGCTCGAACTGGCCGCGATCGCGCTCGGGACAGTCGGCGGGGAAAGTGTAGCGGCGCAGCGCCTGCAGGACATGCGCCTGGGCGACGGCTTCCGAGGCGAGCGTGCCGTTCGACAGCGCGCCGAGGCACGCGCGCGTCATGACGATCTTCGCGGTGCGGTCGAACCCCTGGCGGCAACGGTCGTTGAGCCTGGCCACGGCTTCGAGGCGCGTTTCGGTGGCGGTCGAAATCATGTGATGATCCTCCGTTTGGTCGATAGCGATGGTGGCGGGGACTTCAGGCGGCGAGCGCGTCGCTTCGTCCCCGGCCTCGTTCGGGAAAGGCCGCATGGAAGCGGTCGAGCCAGTCGCCCATCGTCGGGCGCTCGCCGAGCGGGATGACGGCCGCGACATCCTGGAACCGGATGAGGTCGAGCGGCGCATCGCGGATGATCCGGTCGATCTCGTCAGCCGGCAGGAGGTGCTCGTCGCGGATGAAGGCGGTCATCGATCCCGGGCGCGCGCGGGTCGATCTGCGCCACAGGCCCTCGACCGTGTGCAGTCGCGGGGCGGCGCGTGCCTCGACCAGCACGATGAGTCGCAGGCACCATTGCGGGAGGCCGCGGATTTCGCTCGGATGGTTGGCGATGCACAGCCAGCACGCCGATTTGGGTGGCACCGGCAGACCCTCGGCCTGGATGCGGGCGACGCAGTCGGGCCGGTCCCATCGCCATTCGCGCAAGGGGTACTCGCAGTCGTACAGCGGATCGTCGATCGACAGCGCATGGTTGGCGCGCGCGGTGTCGCGCGGTCCGGCGTCATAGCCGATCAGGCGAACGACGCGCTGCCCGCGCGCCCAAGCGTCGACCGCTGGTTGCCAGGTCGACAGGAATTTGTCCTGCGGCGCCTTCTTGTATTTGAGGCTGCAACTCGACCCGCCGAGCGACTTGCTCGGCAGCGTGGCATTGGTCAGGCACATCTCGAGGATGCCGTAATAGGGCGGCCAGTGCTTGAATCGCTTCGGGACATAGCTGACCAGCTCGAAACGGATACCGCGGTCGCGCATCCAGGGCCGGATCACGTCGAGATATTCGTAGGTCGCCGGTTTCTCGACCGAGGTATCGGCGGTCAGCACGAGGTCAGGCGCTTCGCCGCGCGCGTGCTTCTCGATCAGCAGCTCTGAGCGGAACCGATTAGCGCCCTTTGCGGAAGCAGTTATACTGAGCCGGCAATTCGAGTCGTCCTCGTAAGGAAAATAGCGGATGCCAGCGTGACCGACAAATCTGCCCGTTTGCATTCTGGCGCAACGGTGCGGTTCGCCCGAAACCCGGCACGACGGCCGGGGCAAAGATCGTGCACGGGTTGGTATCAGTCGATCAAGGCAAGCGATGCGCTACCTTATCCCACATTCCCCAAGTAAATCGCTGATTTTGCTGTCAGGATCTCAATATTTCCGATATAAATCATGGTGTTGATGGCCGTGAGGGGCGCGTTTGATGGATCACCCAGAGGGTGCGGGTTCGAAGCGGGCAGATCGGGTCGAGTTCGACCGCCGGGTGCATGTGGAGTTCCGAGGTGCGCAGCTCAGTTCCGACGGCGGCCTGCTGGTGATGCGCGAGCTGGATGACGCGCTCGGGCTGTCCGATCTGGCGGCAAAAGCATTGCGCGACACCCGGCGCGGCAAGAACACGGTCCACCGGCTTGACGGGTTGTTCCGGCAATCGGTGTTCGGGCGACTGGCCGGATACGAGGATGTGAACGACGCCGACCGCCTGGCCCTCGATCCGGTGATGCGCCAGGTCGTGGGTGGAAGGGCTGTCGATGCGCAAGCGGCCTCGGCCTCGCAGATGGGACGGTTCGAGACCGAGACACTGGCACAGCCCGAGAACCGTGCCGCGCTGGCCGACCTGAATGGCCAATGGATCGACCGGTTCCATGACCGTAACGGGCTGAAGTACATCGTTCTGGACA
>JAPJRE010000243.1 GCA_030824725.1 Sphingomonas sp. | reverse complement strand
CTGGCGGCGCTGATCAAGCCGCAGTTCGAGGCGGGGCGGGAGGAAGTCGGCAAGGGTGGCGTCGTCCGGGATCCTGCGGTGCACGAGCGGGTCTGCGCCGAGGTGGCGGCGTGGCTGGAAGGCAAGGGCTGGCAGGTGCTGGGCGTGACGCGCAGCCCGATCACCGGGCCCGAGGGCAATGTGGAGTTCCTGATCGGGGCGGTGCGAGCTACAGGCTAAAGCCACTGCCACAACGGGTTATTGGGATCGGCCAGCAGCTTGATCGTCAGCGCGAACGACATCACCACCAGCAGCGGCCGCACGCCCTTCCCGCCGAAGCGGATAGCACACCAAGCGCCGAGCTGGTTGCCGCACACATTCGCCGCAGCCATGCCGATGCCGAGCAGCCAGAGCACCTTGCCTCCGGCAATCATTGCCAGCAGGCCGGCCAGGTTGGTCGCGAGGTTGAGGAACTTGGTGTTGGCAATGGCGCGCACCAGCCCGAGGCCGCCCAGCGCGAGCAGCGCCATCGTCAGGAACGATCCCGTGCCCGGGCCGAAGAACCCGTCGTAAAAGCCGATCGCAGCGCATACGGCAGCCAGACCCCAGCGGCCGAGACGCGCATGCCGGTCGGCCTCGCTCATCTTCGGCGCCAGCAGGAAATAGAAGCCCATCGAGATCAGCAATACGGGCACGAAAGCGGCCAGAAAGCCGGGGTCGATCCGTTGAACCGCTGTTGCTCCCAGAGCGGAGCCGACAAAGGCACCGCATGCGGGTATCGCAAAGCCGCGAATGTCAACGCGGCCGGCGCGCAAATAGGCGAGCACGGCCGATCCGGTGCCGATCATGCTCTGCAGCTTGTTCGTCGCTAGCGCGGCGACCGGCGGCACTCCGGCCGTCAACAGCGCGGGGATCGTCAGCAGCCCGCCGCCGCCAGCCATCGCATCCACGCAACCAGCCAGGAAGGCGACAAAGAGCAGGAAGGCGAGCGCATCGACGGTCAGGTGCATGGCCCCGGCTAGACGAAGGCGGGGGCGGCTGACAATCGTTCGGGCGAACGAGGGGCGCATCCAGACCGGGGACAACCAAAGGCCGGCGCCTTCTCATTCGCGTTCCGATCGCCTAGGGCTGGCGAACAAGGGCCGGGCGCCCGTGCATTGGGGAGACGCGCATGAACGCACTGGCATCGAAGGCGCAACTGCGGCGCGGTTACTGGCGGCGCGCGCTGGTGACGGTGCCGCTGGTGGTGCTGCTCGGCTTCGGATCGGCGATGGTGGCGCCCGCCGGCGACGAGAATCCCTGGTTCACCGCGCTCGCCAAGCCGGCGATCCAGCCGCCCAACATCGCTTTCCCTGTCGTCTGGACGATCCTCTACGTGCTGATGGGGTTCGCCCTGGCACTGGTGCTGAGCGCACGGGGCGCGCGGGGGCGGGCGGCGGCGGTCGTGTTGTTCATCCTCCAGCTTGGCGTCAACCTCGCCTGGTCGCCGATCTTCTTCCGCTTTCACAAGCTCGATCTCGCGCTGGTCGTGATCGTGGCGCTGGCGGTGCTGGTGGCGGTGACCATGGTCGCCTTCTGGCGCGTCCGCACGCTCGCCGGGCTGATGCTGCTGCCCTATCTGGCCTGGGTGTGCTTCGCGAGCGTGCTGTTTTCGCAGGTCCGCGATCTCAATCCCGATGCGGAAAAGATTGCGTCGGCGGCGCCGAACGCCCACATCGGCCTTCACACGCTTTGACTGGGATTCTTTGACATGCAGACCGACAACCGCCTGTTCGACGATCTGGTGAAGATGGTGAACGGCGCCGCCGGCACCTTCGCCGGGGTGGCGCGCGAAGCCGAGGCCGGCGCCCGCGAGCGCGCCCGCGAATGGATCGGTGGGCTCGATTTCGTCAGCCGCGACGAGTTCGAGGCCGTGAAGGCGATGGCCGCCGCCGCACGCGATGAGGCCGATGCGCTGAAGGCGCGCCTCGATGCGCTCGAGGCGAAGCTCAACCCGCAAGGGAATGCGTGACGCTGGCGGGGCTTTCCTTGTCCACAGCTTTCGGCGGCGGGGCGCAGGCGCAAGCTTGTGCCCCGTCCGCGCGCTTGGCACTAGCGGGCATGGCTACACGACCGGGGGCTGAATGGGCATGCTAGACGAGGCGGAATTCGACCGCGACGCGGCCGCGCCCATCGACATGCTCGAGACCTATTTCGCCGCGCATGGCTGGACCCATGAGCGCGAGGACGACGAGATCGTCGCCAAGGTGAAGGGCAGCTGGACCCAGTACGAGCTCCGCGCGATCTGGCGCGAGGACGACGGCGTGCTGCAGTTCATGGGCTTTCCCGACGTGCGCGTGCCCGAGGAGCGGCGCGGGCTGGTCTATGAGACGATCGGGCTGGTCAACGAGCAGCTGTGGATCGGCCATTTCGAGCTCTGGTCGTCGACCGGCATCCTGCTGTTCCGCCACGCCGCGCTGATCGACGGCGACGAGGGCGCGTCGCTGACGCTCGCCCAGGCCGAGCTGCTGGTGGAAAGCGCGATCGACGAGTGCGAGCGCTTCTACCCCGTCTTCCAGTTCGTCCTGTGGGGCGGCAAGACGCCGAGCGAGGCGATCGCCGCGGCGCTGATCGAGACCCAGGGTGAGGCCTGAATTGGAACTGCTGTCGCGGATCTGGCTGGTCGGTGCCGGCAACATGGGCGGGGCGATGCTCCGCCGCTGGGCAGGGGCGGGGATCGACGCGTCCGCGATCACCGTCATCGATCCGGGCAGCCCCTTCGTTCCTGAGGGCGTGCGGCATGTGACCGCGCCGCCCGAAGGCGAGCGGCCGACCGCGCTGGTGCTCGCAGTGAAGCCGCAGCAGCTCCATACGGTTGCGCCGGTTCTGGCTCCGTTCGTCAGCGGCGTGCCGCTGCTCGTGTCGATCCTTGCGGGCGTGGAAGTGGCCACGCTGGCGGACGCGCTCGGCGCGAAAACCGTGGTGCGCGCGATGCCCAACCTGCCGGTGGCGATCGGCAAGGGCGTCGTCGGCCTCACCACGCCGAGCGACGATGCTGAGGCGCGCGCCGCTGCCGAGACGCTGATGGCGCCGCTCGGGCTGGTCGAATGGGTGCCGAGCGAGACCATGCTTGACGCATTGACCGCGCTGGCCGGTTGCGGCCCGGGCTTCGTCTTCCGCTTCGTCGACGCGCTGGCCGAGGCGGGTGCGGCGCTGGGCCTGCCCGCCGACCAAGCGCAGCGGCTGGCGCTCGCTACCGTGGAGGGCTCCGGCCTGATGGCCGCGGCTGCCAGCGAAAGCCCGGCCGTGCTGGCGGACCGTGTCGCGAGTCCCGGCGGCTCGACCCGCGAAGGGCTGAACGTGCTCGATCAGGACGATGCGCTGAAGACGCTGCTGCGCGACACGCTCACCGCCTCCGCCCGCCGCAACGCCGAAATGGCCGCCGAAGCGCGCAAATAGCGCGATCCTCTACGGAACGCCTAGTATTCCTGGTGGTTAACCCTCCGATCCCACGTATCGACGGAGGCTATCATGGCTACGACGACCGAATCGAAGCGTAACACCAAGACCAACGCGAACAACACGGCGAAGACCAGCAGCAGCGGCGCCAGCCTCGGCGTGATCGCCGGCGCGGCGGCTGGCGGCGCGGCACTGGGCCTGCTCGCGATGCTCGGCCGCAAGGCGGCGGTGCAGGCGCCGAGCGCGCTCGCCGGCAATTGGGACGATGCGCTGAAGGCCGAGCACAAGGCAGTGCTCAAGGTGTTCGACACCCTCGAAGCGACCGACGACAAGGCGACGATCCGCCGCAACATGCTGCTCGCGCACATCAAGCATGCGCTGGTGAAGCATGCGGTCGAGGAAGAGAATGTCATCTACCCGGCGCTTCGCGAGGTGGGCAAGACCGAGCAGGCCGACGAGCTCAACGCCGAGCATGGCTATGTGAAGCAGTTCCTCTACGAGCTTGAGAACATGCCGAGCACCTCGCCCAAGTGGCTGGAGAAGGTGAAGGAATTCCGCGCCGCGCTGGAAAAGCACATCCGCGAGGAAGAAGATTCGCTGTTTCCCGAACTCCGCGCCCAGCTGAGCGAGGAAAAGAACAAGGCGCTCACGCACGCTATGAACAAGGAAGGCTTCAAGGTCGCCTGAACAAGGGCGGCGGCGTCGGGCGCGCTCAGCGCCCCAGCGTCGCCACCCGCCCGCGCTCTTCCTCGGGCATCAGCCCTTCGAGCACGGCCCAGAATCCCCCGACGGCTCCCTGGCCGGCGCTCGAATAGGCGCCGGCCATTTTTTCGCGCAGCGCCTCGAACAGTTCGGACTCGAGCTTGGCGCCCGCCTCGGTGAGCCGCAGCAGCCGCTGCCGCCGGTCGCGCGTGCCCGCCCGCGTCTCCACCAGCCCGCGCTCGGCCAGTTCCCCCAGCACCCGGCCCAGCGACTGTTTGGTGATCGCCAGCAGCGAGAGCAGCTCGCTCACCGTCAGGTCGGGCTTGCGGGCGATGAAATAGAGCGCGCGGTGGTGCGCCCGGCCCAGCCCCTGGCGCGCCAGCCCGTCGTCGATCGAGCGGGTGAGGTGCGAATAGCCGAAATAGAGCAGCTCGATGCCGCGCCGGATTTCGGGCTCGCGCAGGAACAGGGGAGAGGCAGGAATTGGGGCAGCCATGTTGACCGTTTCTGCCACCGCGCCTAGTCCTGCGCAACCCGAGGCTCTGGGGACGAGAAAGACCGAGTGATGGAAGACGCGACGATCCTGGATTTCGAATTCGAAGCCCACACCAACCCGCGCACCGGCGACGAGCGCGCGACGATCCTCGCGAACCCCGGCTTCGGCAAGGTATTTACCGATCACATGGCGGTGATCCGCTATTCGGCCGACAAGGGCTGGCACGATGCGCGCATCCAGCCCTATGCGCCGCTCCAGATCGACCCCGCCTGCGCGGTACTCCACTATGCGCAGGAGATTTTCGAGGGGCTCAAGGCCTATCGCCTTCCCGATGGCGGCGCGGGGCTGTTCCGCCCGGGCGAGAATGCCCGCCGCTTCCGCGAATCAGCTGAGCGCATGGCGATGACGCCACTGCCCGAGGAATTGTTCCTTTCCTCGATCCGCGCGCTGGTGAAGGCCGATCGCGACTGGATCCCGGAAGGCGAGGGCGCTTCGCTGTATCTGCGCCCCTTCATGTTCGCGAGCGAGACGTTCCTCGGCGTGAAGCCGGCGAGCGAATATCTGTACCTCGTCATCGCCTCGCCGGCGGGCGCCTAT
This sequence comes from Sphingomonas sp., assembly GCA_030824725.1. GTDB lineage: Bacteria > Pseudomonadota > Alphaproteobacteria > Sphingomonadales > Sphingomonadaceae > Sphingomonas. The sequence continues at coordinate 1,073 of JAPJRE010000243.1, read as the reverse complement.
TTCAAGGGCGGCGCGCCGTCGGTGACGCTGTGGGTGTCCGATCACTATACCCGCGCGGCGCCAGGCGGCACCGGTGCGGCCAAGTGCGGCGGCAACTATGCCGCCAGCCTGGTCGCCCAGGCCGAGGCGATCCGCCAGGGCTGCGACCAGGTGGTGTTCCTCGACGCGGTTGAGAACCGCTATGTCGAGGAGCTCGGCGGCATGAACGTCTTCTTCGTGTTCGACGACGGGACCATCGCCACCCCACCGCTCTCGGGCACGATCCTGCCGGGCATCACCCGCGAATCGCTGATCACGCTGGCGCGCGGCGCGGGCGTCGAGGTGCGCGAGGAGCGCTATTCGATCGACCAGTGGCGCGAGGACGCCAAGAGCGGCCGCCTGCGCGAAGCGTTCGCCTGCGGCACCGCCGCGGTGGTAACGCCGATCGGCGCGGTGCGTGGGCAAGGCTTCGAGTTCCAGATCGGCAATGGCGGCCCGGGCCTGCTCACCGAGAAGCTTCGGGAGCAGCTGGTGGGAATTCAACGGGGCGTGGCGCCGGACCCGCACGGGTGGCTTGAACGTCTGTTCTGAGGCTCTATAAGCCCGCTTCCCGTTGGGGCGTCGCCAAGTGGTAAGGCAACGGTTTTTGGTACCGTCATTCGGAGGTTCGAATCCTCCCGCCCCAGCCAGCTTTCCTTCTAAGTCATTGAAGTAACGGCGAAACATAGTTCGCACCCTCTGGATTGGGCCGGTGGGTGTGACGACTCCCTGTGGAGATGCCGTTGCCCGCCATCCAGAATGTAGAGCGCCGAGGCGCCGTCTACTACTGGCGCCGTACCGTCCGTTTTCAGGATGGTAAGCCTTTCACCCTACGCCTCAGCCTTCGAACCACGAACCAGTCGATCGCACGCCGGATGGGCTGCGCGATGACGGCGAAGAGCGAGGTGCTGAAGATGACCCTTGGCCAGTCGGGCCCATCTGCAAAACTTACCGTCGCTCAGAAGAGCTAGCTATATCGGAAAGCTCTTGAGTATATGCGGGACTGAACCGCACCGGGTTTGCCGGAGGCCCCAACTCCTGAGAGGAAGGGGCTA
>JAPJRE010000242.1 GCA_030824725.1 Sphingomonas sp. | reverse complement strand
GATCGACTGCACCTTCGCGGCCGATGGCGATCCCGAATCGCTCAAGCTCGCGATCAAGCGCATCCGCCACGAGGCCGAGCAGGCGGTCCGCGCCGGCTGCACCGAACTGTTTCTCACCGACGAACATAGCGGGCCCGACAAGGCGGCGATCGCCGGCGTGCTGGCGGCGGCGGCGGTGCACACGCATCTCGTCCGCCGGGGGCTGCGCTCCTATGCCAGCGTCAACGTCCGCACCGCCGAATGCCTCGACACGCATTATTATGCGGTGCTGATCGGCGTCGGCGCGACGACGGTGAACGCCTATCTGGCCGAGGCCGCGATCGCCGATCGACACGCGCGCGGCCTGTTCGGCGAGATCAGCCTGGCCGACTGCCTCAAGCGCCACCGCAAGGCGATCGACGAGGGGCTGCTCAAGATCCTGTCGAAGATGGGCATCGCGGTGATCAGCTCGTATCGCGGCGGCTATAACTTCGAGGCGGTGGGCCTCAGCCGCGCGCTGGTCAACGATCTGTTCCCCGGCATGCCGGCCAAGATTTCGGGCGAAGGCTATGCCTCGCTCCACCTCTCGGCGATGATGCGCCACGAGGCGGCCTATGACGCGGGCGTGGCGACGCTGCCGGTCGGCGGCTTCTATCGCCAGCGCGCGGGCGGCGAGGCGCATGCCTATTCGGCGCAGCTGATGCACCAGCTGCAGACCGCGGTGTCAAACGACAGCTATTCCAGCTATCTCGCCTTTTCGCGCGGGGTGCGCGACCTGCCGCCGGTGTACTTGCGCGATCTGCTCGAGTTCAACTTCCCCGAAAGCGGCGTGCCGATCGACCAGGTCGAGGCGATCACCGAGATTCGCAAGCGCTTCGTGACCCCGGGCATGTCGCTCGGCGCGCTCAGCCCCGAGGCGCACGAGACGCTGGCGATCGCGATGAACCGGATCGGCGCGCGCGCCGTCTCGGGCGAAGGCGGCGAGGATTCGGCGCGCTACAAGCCCTATGAGAATGGCGACAATGCCAACTCGTCGATCAAGCAGGTCGCCTCGGGCCGGTTCGGCGTGACGGCGGAATATCTCAACGCCTGCGACGAGATCGAGATCAAGGTGGCCCAGGGCGCCAAGCCCGGCGAGGGCGGGCAACTGCCCGGCTTCAAGGTCACCGAGTTCATCGCCAGGCTGCGCCATGCGACGCCCGGCGTGACGCTGATCTCGCCGCCGCCGCACCACGACATCTATTCGATCGAGGATCTGGCGCAGCTGATCTACGATCTGAAGCAGATCAATCCGCGCGCGCGGGTGTGCGTGAAGCTGGTCAGCTCGGCGGGCATCGGCACCGTCGCGGCGGGCGTGGCGAAAGCGCATGCCGACGTGATCCTGGTCGCCGGCCACAATGGCGGCACCGGCGCGTCGCCGTTCACCTCGATCAAGTACGCGGGCACGCCCTGGGAAATGGGCCTGTCCGAGGTGAACCAGACGCTGACGCTCAACGGCCTGCGCGGCCGCATCAAGCTGCGCACCGATGGCGGGCTCAAGACCGGGCGCGACATCGTCATCGCCGCGATCCTCGGCGCCGAGGAGTTCGGCATCGGCACGCTGAGCCTGGTGGCGATGGGCTGCATCATGGTCCGCCAGTGCCATTCGAACACGTGTCCGGTAGGCGTCTGTACCCAGGACGAGAAGCTGCGCGCCAAGTTCGTCGGCACGCCGGAGAAGGTCATCAACCTGATGACCTTCATTGCCGAGGAAGTGCGCGAGATCCTCGCCAAGCTCGGCTGCAAGAGCCTCGACGAGGTGATCGGCCGTACCGAGCTGCTCCGCCAGGTAAGCCGCGGTGCCGAGCATCTCGACGATCTCGACCTCAACCCGATCCTCGCCAAGGTCGATGCGGACGATGCCGAGCGGCGCTTCAGCCTCAGCACCTTCCGCAACGACGTGCCGGACAGCCTCGACGCGCAGATGATCAAGGATGCCGCACCCGTGTTCGCGCGCGGGGAAAAGATGCAGCTCACCTATTCGGTGCGCAACACCCACCGCGCGGTGGGCACGCGGCTCTCGTCCGAGGTGACGAACAAGTTCGGCATGTCGACGCTGCAGGATGGGCACGTCCATGTCCGGCTGCGCGGCTCGGCGGGCCAGTCGCTCGGCGCGTTTCTCTGCAAGGGCATCACGCTCGAGGTGTTCGGCGACGCCAACGACTATGTCGGCAAGGGCCTGTCGGGCGGCGTGATCGTGGTGCGGCCGATGGTCAGTTCGCCGATCGAATCGTGGAACAACACGATCATCGGCAACACCGTGCTCTATGGCGCGACCTCGGGCCGGCTGTTCGCGGCAGGCCAGGCGGGCGAGCGCTTCGCGGTGCGCAACTCGGGTGCCGATGTGGTGGTCGAGGGCTGCGGCGCGAACGGCTGCGAATACATGACCGGCGGCACCGCGGTGGTGCTGGGCCGCGTCGGCATGAACTTCGGCGCGGGCATGACCGGCGGCATGGCATTCGTCTACGATGTGGATGGCAGCTTCGAGCGGCACGCCAATCCGGAGAACATCACCTGGAACCGGCTGGCCTCGAGCCATTGGGAAGCCAGGCTCCGCGCGCTGGTCGAGGCGCATGCCGAGGAGACCGACAGCAAATGGTCGAAGGGCCTGCTGGAGGACTGGGACCGCGAAATCGGCAAGTTCTGGCAGGTGGTGCCGAAGGAAATGCTGACCCGGCTGCCGCATCCGCTGAACGACACCGTCGAGGCAGTGGCGGCGGAGTGATGGGATGGAGGTGGGGAGAGTTCCCCACCTCCGTCATCCCGGCGAAAGCCGGGATCCATTCGCCACTCGCTCTCTGCATGCGCCGCGACGGAGGCCCCAATGGATTCCGGCTTTCGCCGGAATGACGGGTTTGACGGGATGGCTTCATTCCAGTGCGGCGGCCACGTCGGTGTGGCGGAAGTCGTCGCCCTTGAAGAGCAGCGGGCAGTCCGCAAGGGCGGCGACCGCATAGGCCATGCAGTCGCCATAGTTCAGGCGGGCGGGGCGGCCGCCGAACCGGACGAGCGCGTCGATCGCGATCCGTCCATGTTCTTCCGCCCAGGGCACGATCTCGATCGTCGGCAAGCGCAGCAACCGTTCGGCGGCCGGCAGGAAGCTCGGCCCTTTCTGTCGCAGCACCACCAGTCGGAACTCGAACGCGGTCGGCGCGCCGAGAAGCACGCGATCCGGCATGGCGATGGCGCGGAGGAATGTCTCGGCTTCGGCTTCGTCCTGCAGGATGGCCATCAGCGCCGAGGTATCGACCGCGATCACTTGGGCAGGCCGTCCTTGTCGTATAGCATCGCGTTCGGATCACGCGGATCGAGCGTCGGCATCGCGGCATAGGCCTGGCGCACCTCTTGGGCCACGGCGCGATAGTCGGCGAGGCGCTGCTCCATATCCGGATCGGCGACCGGCTCGCCACTGCGGCGCAAGGCATCGCTCACCGCCAGCTTGATGGCGGCGGTATAGCTCACCCCCTTGGCGCGCGCGTAGCGGCGGACCAGCCGGTCGGTCTCTTCGTCCTTGATGCTGAGCGCCATGGTGCGGCTCCGTTCTAGAATGTCCCGCAAAATATAGAAATGCGGCCCGCGCTACAACGAGTCTTCCCCGGCCCATTTCCGCTGCTTATGGCTTTCCCCATGTGGCAGCTCCTTCAATTCCCCCTCTGTCCCTTCTCGCGCAAGGTCCGGCTCCTGCTGGGCGAGAAGGGCATCGCCTATGAGCCGGTGCGCGAATCACCGTGGCAGCGGCGCGACGAATTCCTCGACCTCAATCCCACCGGCCAGACCCCGGTGATGATCGATGCCGAGCGCCACGTGACCCTGATCGACTCGACCGTGATCTGCGAATTCTTCGAGGAGACGGTGACGAAGAACGCGCTGCTCAACGGCTCGGCAGTCGATCGCGCCGAGATCCGCCGGCTGGTGGTGTGGTTCGACAACAATTTCTACAGCGACATCACCGCGCCGTTGCTCCACGAGCGGATGATCAAGCGGATCGTCTATCGCCAGCCGCCCGACGCCAAGGTGCTGCGCGACGCGATGAAGGCGGCGGTCGGGCATCTCGACTATATCGATTACCTGCTCGATCACCGCACCTGGCTGGCCGGTGCGACGATGAGCCTTGCCGATATCACCGCGGCGGCGCAGATTTCGGTCGCCGATTATCTGGGCGGAATCGACTGGAAGAGTCATGAGCTCGCCAAGCGCTGGTATATCGGGATGAAGAGCCGCCCGAGCTTCCGCCAGCTGCTCGCCGAGCGGATGGAGGGAATCACGCCGCCGGCCGATTACGAGAAGCTGGACCTGTAACGCGGGATAATCGCGGGGCCCGGCGCGTTTGGCTGCCAAACGGGAGAGAGTCCGCGATGCTCGAACATATACCGCACTGGCTGGGAAGCGCGCTGAAGGGGCTGCGCGCCGGCGCCAACAAGCTGGCGATCGTCCAGCCCGAACTCGGCAGCTTCGAGGTGCTGCACCTCGCCAGTCCGGCCTTTGCCAATGGCGGCCGCCTTCCCGAGCGCTTCACCGCGGACGGCGAAGGCATCTCCCCGCCGCTGTTCTGGACGGGCGTGCCCGAAGGCACCGAATGCCTGGCGCTGATCGTCGAGGATCCGGATGCGCCGGCACCCCAGCCGCTGGTCCATGCGGTGATCTGGGGCCTGCCCGTCGAAGGCGACCTGAAGGAAGGTGCGATCCGCGCCGACGGGAGCGGCGATGCCGAGGGCAAGGACGTCGGCCGAAACAGCTTCCTCGGCGAAGGCTGGCTGCCGCCCGATCCGCCGACCGGCCACGGCCCGCACAACTACGCCTTCCAGCTGTTCGCGCTAAGCGGGGACTGCGAGATCGGCGACAATCCCGGCCGCAGCGCGCTGGTCAAGGCAATGGCGGGGCATGTGCTCGCCGCCGGACTGCTGACCGGCGTCTATTCGCGCGGCGAGGAAGCCCCGACGGGGCTGGTCGGCGAGACCGCGCCGGTCTGAGACCGGCGCGGCGCGCGATCAGCCGTTCACGATAGTGCCCCCGTTCGGGTGTAGCACCTGGCCGGACATGTAGCTCGAATCCTCGCAGGCGAGGAACAGGAAGGCGGGGGCGACTTCGTTGGGCTGTCCGGGGCGTCCCATCGGCACGCTCTCGCCGAAATGCTCGAGCTTCTCGGGGCTCGCGCCGCCGCTGGGGTTGAGCGGGGTCCAGATCGGGCCCGGGGCGACGGCGTTCACGCGGACGCCCTTCTCGATCAGGTTCATCGACAGGCTGCGGGTGAAGGCAGTGATCGCGCCCTTGGTGGCGCTATAGTCGAGCAGTTCGGGCTCGCCCTGATACATCGTCACCGAGGTGCAGTTGACGATCGCGGCGCCCTGTTTGAGGTGCGGCGAGGCGGCCTGGACCAGGAAGAACATCCCGAAGATGTTGGTCTGGAAAGTGCGGCGCAGCTGCTGCTCGGTGATGTCGACGATGTCCTTGTCGGGATGCTGCTCCCCGGCATTGTTGACGAGAATGTCGAGGCGGCCGAACTCGGCGATCACCTTCTGGACGGCGTCCTCGCAGAACGCCTTGTCGCCCACGTCACCCGCAATGGTGATCGCGCGGCGGCCTTCGGCGCGGACCGCTTCTGCGGTGTCCTCGGCATCCCGGTGTTCGTTGAGATAGACGATGGCGACATCGGCGCCTTCGCGGGCGTAGAGCGCGGCGACTGCGCGGCCGATCCCGCTGTCGGCGCCGGTGACGATGGCCACCTTGTCCTTCAGCCGATCCGATCCGCGATAGCGCGGCTGCCACTCGGGCTTAGGATCGAGCGTGCGCTCCTCGCCGGGGAGCGCATCCTCGCGGACTCGGTCGATTACATGGTCTTCGGACATCGGCACGGCTCCTTGGGTCTTGGGGAGGGGTGCCGAAAGAACCGGGCGCATGGGCCCCAAGTTCCGGATAAAAGGGGCCGCCGGGGCGGCCGGCAGGGTCAGCCGAGGAAGCTGGAGCCCTGCAGGCCGCTGCCGAGGATCATCACGCTGGTGATGCCGAACGACGCGAGGCCGATAAGAAAGCTTCGGAGCATGCTGATCTTCTCCTGCTCTGCGAGGCGACTCATGCGACCGGGATCACCGGGGTCGAGAACAGGACGAGGGCGGCGGTGAGCAGGACGGCGGCGCCGAGGGCGACGGTCTGATGCAGCGAAGCGAAGCGAGCGGTCATGGTAGGTACTCCCTGATGTTCGGCTGGCGGACCATCCGGCGGCCGATGCCAGCAACTTTGCAGGGAGCGTGCCAATTCGCTTAAGTGGCTGATATAACAGC
>JAPJRE010000241.1 GCA_030824725.1 Sphingomonas sp. | reverse complement strand
GGCGTAAGGTACTGATTTTATCCTCCCCCGCCAGGGGGGGGGGCGCCAGCGGGTCGGAGGGGGAAGATGCCAGAACGGCCGCCGTCGTGCATCCTCCCCCTCCGCCGCCTTTGGCGCCACCGCCACCTGGCGGGGGAGGATTTGGGAGCTGGCTACGGAGCTTCACAACAAGCCGTGGCGGTATTCGGGCAGGGCGTCCGTTGCGTCTGATACGTGCCCGTCTTTACAGCCTGCCTTAGCCCGTTCGTTTGCCCATTGCTGGTAATGCTCTGCAGCTTCAGGTGGCGAGCTTCTGCAAATCTCCGGTGCTTCTGCCTTGCAACCTTCCAAGCTGCAGAGTGCTGCCGACGTGATGATGATTGTGAGCGCGCCCGTCACCCTGCCGGCGTGCCCCGGCTATCCCCCACCTCCAGCCAGTAGCCGTCAGGATCCTGCACATAGATCTGGCGCACCCCATCGAAGCGGAGCTGCATCTTGCGCGGCTCGCCGGTGAAGTTGGTCCAGGCGAGATGGTGCGCGTCGAGCCACGCCATCACCGTCGCGAGATCGTCGACATGGAGCGCGAGATGCTCGTCGCGGTTCGACGGCTTGGGCGCGGTGCGGCCGTCGAGAATGTGCAGCGCCATGCCATGGCCGAGATCGAGCCAGCGGCGGTTCTTGAGCGGCGTCGGGATGAGCCGCAGCCCGAACGCCTCGTGGTAGAAGGCGGCGCTGCGATCGATGTCCGACGCCTGGATCGCGACATGCTCGGCCTGCGCCGGGGCGGGCGCTGCGGCTTGGGGCGGGGCGGCCACTGCCTGGAGAGGCGCAGCAAGGATCAGCAGGACCGTGTAAGCGAGCATGGGCACCCCCTCGGTTTTGGTCGGGACGTGTCGGGCGGAGACTGAAGTGTCGCCAACCGATTGATCAGTTTCCTCGATCCGCTCCCGGCGGGAGGATCAAGCGGTCGTCCATCTCTCGGCGACGGCACTTCGCAGCGAAGGCCGCTGCAAGGACCATATCGCTCTCAAACGCGACCCGCTCTGAATCCGTCAGCCGGTAATATTCTTCATAGTCTGCCAGGCGATCGCTGACAGGAATGCTCAGATAGGGTTGTCCGCTCACCATGTCTGTGCCGAGCGCGAAACGCCCCTCGCGCGATGCCATGCTGCCGACGAAGCGCGGCTTCACCGCGCCGCGACCGCCGCGTCGCTCGCCAGCTTGTCCGCCCGCTCATTGTCCGGATGCCCGGCATGGCCCTTGACCCATTTCCACTCGACCCGGTGGGGCTTGGCGGCGGCCAGCAGCTCCTGCCAGAGATCGGCATTCTTGACCGGCTTCTTGTCGGCCGTGCGCCAGCCGTTCTTCATCCAGCCATGGATCCACTTGGTGAGGCCGTCCATCACGTAGCGGCTGTCGGTGGAGAGCGTCACCCGGCAGGGGCGCTTGAGCGCCTTCAGCCCCTCGATCGCCGCCATCAGCTCCATGCGGTTGTTGGTGGTGTGTGCCTCGCCGCCGGACAGTTCCTTCTCGACCTCGCCCATGCGCAGCAGCGCGCCCCAGCCGCCCGGGCCGGGATTGCCCTTGCACGCGCCGTCGGTGGCGATCTCGACATGCTGGAGTTCGGCGGTCATGCGATCGCCGCCAGTGCCGAGGCATAGACGTGCGACCGCCGCCAGAAGGCCATCGGGTCCTTGCGCGTCACCAGCGCGTCGGCGGGCGTGTTGAGCCAGTCCCAGGCGCGCGACAGGGTGAAGCGGATGCAGGCGCCGGTCGCCAGCAGCGGCAGGATCGCGCGTTCCTTTTCGGTGAGCTTGTAGCTGGTCTCGTAGCCCGCAAGCAGCGCCTCGGAGACGTACGGATCGAACCGCTCGCCCGTCGCATCGAACGCCCAGGCGGTGTGCATCACCGCGAGGTCGTACAGCCGCAGATCGGTGGAGGCGAAGTAGAAGTCGATCAGCCCCGTCACCCGGTTGCCGAGCATCAGGACATTGTCCGGGAACAGATCGGCATGGATCGCGCAGCTGTCGAAGCCCTCGCGCGGCCATGCCTTGGTCACCCGGTCCAGCGCCTGGCCGAGTTCGTCGTACAGGCCCGGCGCGATGTCGTTGAGGCTGGTGCCGCAGCGTTCGAACAGCGGGCGCCAGGTATCCACCCCCATCGAATTGGGGCGATCCTGCGGAAAGTCGGCGACCGCCTTGTGCATCCGGCCCATCGCCTCTGCCGCCGCGCGCGCCTGTGCAGGCGTTGGGTGCGAGACCGAGACGCCCGACAGGAACTGGATCAGGCAGGCCGGACGGCCTTCCAGCGTGTGGATCAGCGTGCCGTCGCGATCGGGCACCGCCGGGGGCACCGGCAGCCCGCGATCGGCGCAATGGTCGAGCAGCGCCATGAAATAGGGCAGGTCGCCCTGGTCGACGCGCTTCTCGTAGAGGGTGAGGATGAAACGGCTCTTGCTCGTGTCGACGAGATAGTTGCTGTTCTCCACCCCTTCGGCGATGCCCTTGGCGGAGACGAGTTCACCGACGTCGAAGCGTTCGAGAAACGCGGAGAGCGCCTCGGCCGAAACCTGCGTGTAGACGGCCATTACGCAGCCTCGAGCCCGCGCGGCAGCTTGAACACGACGTTCTCTTCCACCGTCTCCACCTCGCGCTCGGTCACCTCGAACCGGGTGCCCAGCTGCTCGACCACTTCGCGGACCAGTATCTCGGGGGCCGAGGCGCCGGCACTGATGCCGACATGGGTCACGCCGTCGAACCAGGCAAAGTCGATCTCGGCGGCGCGCTGGATCAGCACCGCACGGGCGCCGCCGCGCTTGGCGACCTCGACCAGCCGCAGCGAGTTGGACGAATTGGGCGCGCCGATCACCAGCACCAGCTCGGCCTGCTCGGCGATCGCCTTCACCGCGCCCTGGCGGTTCGAGGTGGCATAGCAGATGTCGTCCGCGCCCGGCGCCAGCATCGTCGGGAAGCGGCGCTTGAGGATGCCGAGCACCGCGGCGGTATCGTCCACCGAGAGCGTGGTCTGGGTGAGAAAGGCGAGATTCTCGGGATCGGGCACCACCACCGATTCGGCATCGCCCTCGGTCTCGACCAGCGTCATCGCGCCATCGGGGACCTGGCCGAAGGTGCCGATCACCTCGGGGTGGCCCTGATGCCCGACGAACAGGATGTGGCGCCCGGCGGCGACGTGGCGTTCGGCCTGGCGATGGACCTTGGAGACCAGCGGGCAGGTCGCGTCGAGGTACGAAAGCCCGCGTTGCTCGGCCTTGTGCGGCACCGCCTTGGGCACGCCGTGCGCGGAGAAGACGACCGGCACGCCGTCCGGCACATGGTCCAGCGTCTCGACGAACACGGCGCCCTTGGCGCGCAGATTCTCGACGACGAACTTGTTGTGGACGATCTCGTGCCGGACATAGACCGGCGCGCCATATTTCTCGATCGCGAGTTCGACGATGCGGATCGCGCGGTCGACGCCGGCGCAGAAGCCGCGGGGCGCTGCGATCAGCAGCTCCAGGGGACGCTTTTCGGTGTTTGCCATCGGGTGGAGCCTCTACGCGATTGCTTGCGCGGGCGGAAGGCGGTTCCTATGGTGCGCGCCGTTCCGGTCCCCGTCTCGTCGCAGATGGGGGGCGGCTGTTCGGTTCGAAAGGTTGCCCTCCCTTGTCTGTCGCGAAGTTCACCGCTCCCGCCCTGATCCTGCTCGCCGCCGGCGGTTGCGCCCGCACCGGCGAAATCACCGAAGGCGGCATCAGCGCGGTGCGCACCGCCTGCCCGACGGTGGCGATTCCGGCCGGCACCGGCGACGTGACGCTGTTCGATCCGGCGACCAGCCGCGAGGCGAGCGCGATCGACGTGGTGGCGACGATCACCAACATCCAGTCGACCTGCAACGATGCCGGCGCGCAGGTGGTGACCGACGTCAAGTTCGACGTCCTGGCCCGCCGCCGCGATGCCGGTCCGGCACGCGACGTGGTGCTGCCCTATTTCCTCACCGTGGTGCGCGGCGGGACCAATGTCGAGGCGAAGCGTGTCGCCAACGTTACGCTCCATTTCGAGGCGGGCCAGCTCCGCGCCAGCGCCGTGGGGACGGCGACCAGCAGCGTCTCGCACGCCGCCGCGACGCTCCCCGACGAGGTCCGTCGCCGCCTGACCGCCAAGCGCAAGGCAGGCGAGGAATCGGCGGCGACCGATCCGCTGAGCGATCCCAATATCCGCCGCTCGGTGCTCTCGGCGACGTTCGAGGCGCTGGTGGGCTTCCAGCTGACCGACGAGCAGCTCAAGTACAACGCGACGCGGTAAGACGGGCTCCTAACAGCCGTCATCCCGGCGGAAGCCGGGATCCATTCGCCTGTGCGTCGCGGCGCTTTCTGAAACGGAGCGCCAATGGATCCCGGCTTTCGCCGGGATGACGGCTTGAGGAGCGGGCATTCCGTTTCTCCCTTCGGGCGATTTACCCTCAATCCCGATTGACTCGCGCCAGCCGTCCCGCCAAGGCTCGCGGACGTCGATGCCGGGAAACCGGCATGGGCATGCGCGGGAGAGAATCCGGTTCGCCGGATCGCCGAAGGAGCAACCGCCCCGGAATCTCTCAGGCACCGAGGACCGCGCAGGCCACGACACTCTGGAAAGCGAGACGGCCGCCGAGGCCGGGCTCCACCGAAGGGGTAAGCCGGGCCCAAGCCCGTGCGAAAGCTCTCAGGTTCCGTGACAGAGGGGGCGATGGCGTTGCGAAGGGCTTCGGCTCCACGCGCGCCGTTGAAACCCTGATGCCCGGAGTGCCCCATGAGCGAAGCCGCCGAAGATACCGCCACCGACCTGCCGATCGAGACGCTGCCGCTCGACGCCTGGCACCGCGCGCGCGGCGGCCGGATGGTGCCGTTCGCGGGCTATGCCATGCCGGTCCAGTATGAAGGCATCATGGCCGAGCATCTGTGGACGCGCGAACATGCCGGGCTGTTCGACGTTAGCCATATGGGCCAGCTGCTCTTCTCGGGCGTGGAGTTCGACGCCGGCCTCGAAAAGCTGCTGCCGGGCGACGTGAAGGGCCTGGGCGAGGGCCGGATGCGCTATTCGCTGCTGCTCAGCGAAGAGGGCGGCATCCATGACGACCTGATGATGACCCGCCTGCCCGCCGACAATGCCTTCGAGATCGACGGCGGCACGATCTACATGGTCGTCAACGGCGCGACCAAGTGGGACGATCTCGGCGTGTTCCGCGAGTTCCTGCCCGACGAAGTAACGATCAACCACCTCGAGGATCAGGCGCTGCTGGCGCTGCAGGGGCCCGAGGCGGTCACCGCGCTCGCCCGCGTGCTGCCCGGCGTCGAGAAGCTGGTGTTCATGACCGCCGCCGCGTTTGAGTGGAACGGCAACCCGCTCTGGGTCAGCCGCTCGGGCTATACCGGCGAGGACGGCTACGAGATCTCGCTGCCGGGCGAAGCGGCGGAAGCATTTGCCGACGCGCTCACCGCGCAGCCCGAAGTCAAGCCGATTGGCCTGGGCGCGCGCGATTCGCTGCGCCTGGAGGCCGGCCTGCCGCTCTACGGCCATGACCTCGACCTGGAGACCACGCCGGTCGCCGCCGATCTCGGCTTCGCGCTGTCCAAGCGCCGCCGCGAAGAGGGTGGTTTCGCCGGTGCCGAGCGCATCCTCGCCGAGCGCGAGCAGGGCAGCGCCATGAAGCGCGTGGGCCTGATCGTCGAGGGCCGCCAGCCGGTGCGCGAGGGCGCGGCGGTGGTCGATGCGTCCGGCCAGGAAGTCGGCAAGGTCACCTCGGGCGGGTTCGGCCCAAGCGTCCAGAAGCCGATCGCGATGGCGTATGTGCCCTCGGCCCTTGCAGCGGCCGGCACCAAGATTACGCTTGTCCAGCGGGGCAAGCAGCATTCCGCGGAGGTTGTGGCTATGCCCTTCGTCCCCCACCGCTATGTCCGAAAGGGAGCGTGACATGAGCCGTTATTTTACCGAAGACCATGAGTGGATCGAAGTCGACGGCGACGTCGCGACGGTCGGCATCACCGAATATGCGCAGAGCCAGCTCGGCGACATCGTGTTCGTCGAAGTGCCCGACGAGGGCAAGGAACTGAGCAAGGGCGACGATGCCGCGGTCGTCGAGAGCGTCAAGGCGGCGTCGGACGTGTATGCGCCGGTGTCGGGCACCGTCGTCGAGGGCAACAGCGACCTCGCCGACAATCCCGCGCTGGTGAACGAGGATCCGGAAGGCGAAGGCTGGTTCTTCAAGATGACGCTGAGCGACGAGAGCGAGCTGGAAGGCCTGATGAACGAGGCCAAGTACCAGGCGTTCGTCGAGAAGCTGTGATCTCTTATTAGCCC
>JAPJRE010000240.1 GCA_030824725.1 Sphingomonas sp. | reverse complement strand
CACCCCACCCGCCCCGCGACGCCGCGCGGCATCGTCCTCGCGATGCTGCTGCTGGTCTACATCTTCAACTTCCTCGACCGGCAGATCCTCTCGATCCTCGCCCAGCCGGTAAAGGCGGATCTGGGGCTCGACGACGGGCAGCTCGGCATGCTGGGCGGCTTCGCCTTCGCCTTGCTCTATTCCACCCTCGCCATCCCGCTGGCGATGCTGGCGGACCGCACCAGCCGCAGCTGGGTGATCGCCGTCTCGCTCGGCGTGTGGAGCGCGTTCACTGCGCTGTGCGGCACGGCGCAGCATTTCACGAGCATGTTCCTCTTCCGGCTCGGCGTCGGGGTGGGCGGGGCGGGCGGGGTGGCGCCGAGCTATGCGCTGATCGCCGATGCCTATCCGCCCGAGCGCCGGTCGCGCGCGCTGTCGATCTATTCGCTCGGCATCCCGCTCGGCTCGGCGGGCGGCGCCCTGCTCGGCGGCTATATCGCGCAGACGGTGGAGTGGCGCACCGCCTTCCTCGTCGTCGGGCTGCTCGGGCTGGTCATCGCGGTGCCGTTCAAGCTGCTCGTCCGCGATCCCCCGCGCGCCGCGCCGGCCAAGGACCAGGTCCCCCTCTCCCGCGTCTTCGGCATCCTCGCCGCCAAGCCGAGCTTCTGGCTGCTCGCCTTCGGCGCGGCGGCGGGATCGATGTGCGGCTATGGCGTGGCGTTCTGGCTGCCGAGCCTGATCCTGCGCAGCTTCCGGCTCGACCTGGCGCAGGTCGGCCAGTTCTTCGGGGCACTTGCACTCACCGGCGGCGTGGCGGGCATCCTGCTCGGCGGCTGGCTGGGCGATCGGCTGGGCGCACGCGATCGGAAGTGGTACGCGCTGGCGCCGGCCATCTGCTACGTCGTCGGCCTGCCGCTGTTCGTCGCAGGCGTGCTCGCGCAGAGCTGGCAGACAGCGTTCCTGCTGTTCCTGGTGCCGCAAGCATTGGTCTATGTCTGGCTGGGACCGGTACTCACCGCCGTCCAGCACCTCGTGCCGCCGCAGATGCGCGCCACCGCCTCGGCTTCGTTCCTGCTGATCAACAACCTGATCGGGCTGGGCCTGGGCAGCTGGGCGATCGGGCTGCTCTCCAAGCAATTGGCGCCCGCCTATGGTGCAGCCGATGGCCTGCGCTACGCCATTGCGGCGGGCCTCGGCCTCTACCTTGTCGCCGGCATCCTGATGGCGCTGGCGAGCCGCCGGCTGGCGGCGGACTGGGTCGAATAGCGGCCCGATTCCCGCTTGCGCATAGTTACTTCTATAATAACCACATGAGCTATACCCCGACCGACCTCGTCAAAGCCGAGAAGAATGTGGTGCTCGCCGAGCGTCACATTGCCGCCCAGCAGGAAGTCCTCGCCATGATGCGTGCCGCCGGCACCGACACCAGCGGCGCCGAGGAGCTGCTCGCCAAGTTCGAAGCCGATCTCGGCCGCGCCGAGCGCATCCGCGACTGGATTGCCAGCGGTCTCGGCGAGCGCGGCCGGGAACAGCGCGCCGCGGCCTGATTACCGCTCGCGCGTCGCCGCGAACTTCACCTTGTTATAGCGCTCGGCGATATAGCCGACTTCCCAGGCCGACTTGGCCAGGAACACCGGATTGCCGTCGCGATCCTTGGCGAGCGCGCCGCGGTTGAGATCGAGGAACTCCTTGAGCGCAGCGGCATCGTCCGACGAAATCCAGCGCGCGGTGTCATAGGGCGAAGGTTCGAGCACCGCGCCGACCTTGTATTCCGCGTCGAGCCGGCTGAGCAGCACGTCGAGCTGCAGCTGGCCGACCACGCCGATGATCCAGTTCGATCCGATCTCCGGGTAGAAGACCTGGATCACGCCCTCCTCGGACAGATCGTCCAGCGCCTTGCGCAGCTGCTTGGTCTTGGTCGGGTCCTTGAGCGCCACGCGGCGCAGGATTTCCGGCGCGAAGTTGGGCAGCCCGGTGAAGCGCACCCCCGCCCGCTCGGACAGCGTATCGCCCACCCGCAGCGTGCCGTGGTTGGGGATGCCGATGATGTCGCCCGGGAAGGCCTCGTCCGCCAGTTCGCGCTCGCGCGCGAAGAACAGGATCGGCGAGTGGATCGCGATCGGCTTGCCGTGCCCCGTCGGCGTCAGCTTCATGCCGCGCTTGAAGGTGCCCGAGACCAGCCGCATGAACGCGATGCGGTCGCGGTGGTTCGGGTCCATGTTCGCCTGGACCTTGAACACGAAGCCGGTCACCTCGTCGCGGGTCGGCTCGACCGGCGCGGGTTCGGCCGGCAGCGCGTGCGGCGGCGGGGCGAACTCGGCGATCGCGGCGATCAGCGAGTCCACGCCGAACTCCTTGAGCGCCGAGCCGAAATAGACCGGCGTCATGTCGCCGTTGCGATAGGCCTCCCCGTCGAACTCGGCATAGCCCGCCTGGGCGAGTTCCACATCCTCGCGCAGCTTGGCGAGATTGTCGGGCGAGACGATCGCGTCGAGCTGCGGATCGTCGAGCCCGGTCGTCTGGATCACCTTGCCGTGGAATTCGCGGGCATCGCCCTCGGGGAGCAGCAGCCGCTTGGTGGCGAGGTCGTAAATGCCCTCGAAGGTGCCGCCCATGCCCACCGGCCAGGTCATCGGCACCACGTCGAGCTGGAGCAGCTCGGCCACCTCGTCGAGCGTCGCGAACACCTCGCGGCCCTCGCGGTCCACCTTGTTGACGAAGGTGATGATCGGCACGTTGCGCAGGCGGCAGACCTCGAACAGCTTGCGGGTCTGGCTTTCGATGCCCTTGGCGACGTCGATCACCATCACCGCGGAGTCGACGGCGGTCAGCGTGCGATAGGTATCTTCCGAGAAGTCCTCGTGGCCCGGGGTGTCGAGCAGGTTGAAGGTGATGCCGTCGCGCTCGAACGTCATCACCGAGCTGGTGACCGAGATGCCGCGCTGCTGCTCGATCTTCATCCAGTCCGAGCGGGCACGGCGGGCAGCGCCGCGCGCCTTCACTTCGCCGGCCAGGTGGATCGCGCCGCCGAACAGCAGCAGCTTTTCGGTGAGCGTGGTCTTGCCCGCGTCCGGGTGCGAGATGATGGCGAACGTACGACGATCGGAGGGGGACATGCGGGTGCTTCGAACGGGAGGGAGAATCGCGACGCCTTAGTCGGAGACGCGTTCTTTATCCAGCAGCGAGTGCGCCGCCCTGTCGCTCAGTCGACGAGCGTCACGTCCATGCCGAAGCGCCGGGTCTCGCCGGGGGCCAGCCGCTGGATGCCGGGCTTGTCCCAGATCTCGCCGGCGAAGCCCGCCGGATCGGCGATGCCCCACCAGGGCTCGACGCAGACGAAGCGCGCGCCGGGCTTGGTCCAGATGCCGAGCAGGCCGGTATCGGGGAAGCGGATGCGCAGCTGCGGCCCGTCTTCGGCGCCGTACAGCAGGCCGCGGCTGGCGAGCTGGTCCCAGATCAGCGCATCGGCGGTGAACAGGTCATCGGAGAGCGGCAGCTTCTGCCCCTCTGCCGGGCTGGTCCGGCGGTCCGGCGCGATGCCGCCCTCGCCGATGTAGCGGAGCGAGGAGAATTCCGGCTCGTCGAACAGGATGCGGTGATCGGCACGTGCACGCCCATAGGGCAGCGGCCAGGCGAAGGCAGGGTGGAAACCGAAGCTGGCGGGCATGTCGCGGGTATCGCGGTTGGTGACCGCGATCTCGGTCCACAGCGTGGAGTCGTCCAGCCGATAGGTCGCGTCGAGGGTGAAGGCGAAGGGGTAGACCGCGCGGGTCTCGGCATCGTCCTCCAGCCGGAAGGTCACCCGATCGGCACCCTGCTCGGCCAGGGCGAAGGCGCGGCGCCGCGCGAAGCCGTGCTGCGGCAGACTGTAGTCCTTGCCGTCCAGCCGGTAGCGGTCGCCCACCAGCCGCCCAACGATCGGAAACAGCAGCGGCGCCCGGCCGGACCAGAAGGCGGGATCGCCGTCGGTCATCAGCTCGCGCCCGGCGGGGTCGCGCAGCGAGGAAAGCTCGGCCCCGTGCGGGTTGATCGCGGCAGTCAGCCGCGCGCTGGCGATCTCGATCATCACGTCTCCCCTGGCAGCATGCCCGCCCTACAGGCGCGCCGCCGCCAGGGGAAGCCATCAGAAGCCCCAGCTTAGCCGCACCGCGCCGCCCAGGTCGCTCGGCATCGCGGCGATGTTGCCCGGCTGGCGGCGGAGGAACAGGTTGCTGCTCACATCGCCATCGGCGAAGCGCCAGTGATACCGCAGCTCGTAGTCGATCTCGCGGCCGACCGGCGCGAGGTTGATCCGCTCGCTGCTCCAGCTGGTCACGCGCAGCGTCTCATAGTCCCAGCCCTGCGGCAGGGTGAGGCCGATCCCGCCGCGCGCCACCCGCAGTGGCTGGGCGATGCGGAGGCCGATCGAGTCGCTGCCGAACAGCCCGTCCCTGCCGATGTCCGCCGCCCAGGCATTGGTGCGGATGACGCCCGAACCCTGGATGCCTTCGCGCAGCCGGACATTGGTCCAGCCCTGGCGCAGCGAGCCGCCGAGGCTCCATCCCAATCCGAGGTACCAGCGCAGCCCGAGATCGGCAAACAGGCTGGTCGCCCGCGCCGCGCCCAGCCCCGCGCTGAATCGTGCGCCGAGCACGGTATTGTCCTCGGACAGCCGGGTCACTCCGAAAACGGCGTTGAGCCCGCCGAACCGCCGGTCGACCGCCAAGGTGCCGCGATTATAGCCGAAGCGCAGCCAGCGCGCCTGCAGGGCTGCGGCGTCGCCGGCGCGCTGGCTCAGCACGTCGCCGACTTCGCTCGCCACGGTCAAGCCCCATGGTCCGATCGATTGGCGCACCGCCGCAGATCCGCCGACGTCGGTATCGAAACCGGCGTTGCTCAGGGGATCACGCGCGATCAGGAAGGCGGGGTCGTCGCGACCTGCCAGCTGTGCGGTCAGCACATTGCCGGTCTGCGAGGCGCCGAACGCGAACTGCGCCTTGGCGCCCAGCCGGCCGCTGACCGTCGTCGCCAGCATCCGCGCGACACCCGCGTCGCGGCTGGTGATGCCGAGCCGTTCGATCCGCACCGAGTCGGTCGTGGGAACCAGCGAGACGGCAACCCGCAACTGGTCCCCGCCCACCGCGAAGCTGCGGTCCCGCGCCGCCATCAGCGCGGGCAGGTTGCGCGAGAGGCTCTGGCGCTGGAAGCTTCGGGTAACCGTGGTGGCAAAGGCGCGGCCGAAGGAATCGAGCGCCGCCATGCCCAGCGGGCCCTGGCTGGCATCGCCCATCGGCCCGCTGAGGACGGCATTCACCGTCGGCGAGATCACCGCCCCCGTACCCGCCACCGACATGGTGCCCACCGGCTGGAACGCGCGGGTGAGATCGAGCACGCCGCGCCCGTAGATCGCGTCCACGCCGGCATCGCCCGCGTCGCGCGCCGTGGCAAAGAGAAGGTCGACGATCTGCTTGCCGGTCAGGTTCGGAAAGGCCTGGGCAAGCAATGCGATCGCGCCGGTGATCTGCGGCGCCGAGAAGGAGGTGCCGGACCAGATATAGGCGGTATTGTTCGCATCCGGCGCGCGCACGCCCTCGCCCAAGGCCGCCAGATAGAGGCTGGCCGAGGTGCCGGCGCGGTTGGAAAAGCTGGAGATGACGTCGTTGGCGTTCACCGATCCGGCGATGATCACCAGCCCGCGGGCGATGGCGGGGTTGGTCGCCGCGCTGGTGAAGGCGTCCGGGTTGGCGCCGCCGTCATTGCCGGCGGAGATTACCACGATCACGCCCGCCGCGGTCGCGCGATCGATTGCCGACGCGAGCGCGGTGGACGCGGAATCGCCGCCGAGCGAGATGTTGACGACCCGCGCCCCTGCCTGCCGCGCCCGATCCAGGCCCTGGGCGATGGCGCTGTCGGCGAATTTGCACGTGCTGGTATCCGTGCCGTTGCAGCTGCCGGGCTGGTCGGCGCGCTCGACGACGAGCTGCGCGTTGAACGCCACCCCATGGGTGCCGACGTCGTTGCGGCGCCCGGCGATGGTGAATGCCACCGCCGTGCCGTGACCGCCGACATCGTCGACCGTTCCATTGCCCCCCGGATCGCTCGAGCTGGCGAGGATGCGGCAAGTGCCGACGCCCAATCCGCCCGAGCAATCGCCGAACTCGGCGCTCTGCAGGTCGATGCCCGAATCGATCACGCCGACCTTGATGCCACTGCCCGAGGCGCCGGCGTTGTAGGCGACCAATGCCTTCATCGAGACGGCGCCGGCGGTGCTGCGATACTCGGCGGTATCGTAGTTGATGGCGGCCACCGGCGTTGGCGCCGGGGTAGGGCTCGGTGCGGGCGCTGGCGCGGGTGTGGGTGTG
>JAPJRE010000239.1 GCA_030824725.1 Sphingomonas sp. | reverse complement strand
GATCATCTCTCCACCGCCTTCCCCGAAGTGCGGATGAAGCAGTTCCTCGAGATGCGCGGCGCCGATGGCGGCCCCTGGGGCCGCATTTGCGCACTGCCGGCGCTCTGGGTGGGGCTGCTGTACGACCAGGGCGCGCTCGATGCCGCATGGGATCTGGTGAAGGGCTGGTCGATGGAAGGCCGCGAGGCGCTGCGCAGCGCGGTGCCCAAGCTGGCGCTCGACGCACCGCTGCCGGGCGGCGGCAAGCTGGCCGACATCGCCGGTGAAGTGCTGGACATCGCCGGCGCGGGGCTCAAGGCGCGCGGCCGGCTCAACGGCTCGGGCGACAATGAATCCGGCTTCCTCGATCCGCTGCGCGAGATCGTGCGCACCGGCAAGGTGCCGGCGCAGGTGCTGCTCGATCGCTACCATGGCGACTGGCAGGGGGACATCACCCGGGTGTACGGCGAAGCCAAGTTCTGAGCTGCGGCTTCCCCTACCAGGGGAGGCAACGCCATGGCGGATCTGCGCTAGCCGCGGCGCGCTGATGCGCCTATATGGCCCCCATGTCCGTACGACCCTGGCGCGATATCATCCGGCGGCAAAGCCGTCAGATCATGGTGGGCAACGTGCCCGTTGGCGGCGACGCCCCGGTGACGGTGCAGACCATGACCAACACTGCCACCTCCGACGTGAAGGCGACGATCGACCAGATCCGCCGCTGCGAAGAGGCGGGCGCGGACATCATCCGCGTCTCCTGCCCCGACGTCGAGAGCACGACGGCGCTCAAGCAGATCGTCCGCGCCGCGCGCGTGCCGATCGTCGCGGACATCCATTTTCACTATAAGCGCGCACTGGAAGCCGCCGATGCCGGCGCCGCCTGCCTGCGGATCAATCCGGGCAATATCGGCTCGGCCGACCGGGTGAACGAGGTGGTCAACGCCGCCAAGGCCAACGGCGCTTCGATCCGCATCGGCGTGAACGCAGGCAGCCTCGAGAAGGATCTGCTCGAGAAATATGGCGAGCCCTGCCCCGAAGCGCTGGTCGAATCCGCGCTCGATCACATCAAGCTGCTCCAGGACCGCGACTTTCACCAGTTCAAGGTCGCGGTGAAGGCGAGCGACGTGTTCCTCGCGGTCGCCGCCTATCAGCAGCTGGCCGATGCGGTCGACTGCCCGCTGCACCTCGGCATCACCGAGGCGGGCGGGTTCGTCGGCGGCACGGTCAAGTCGGCGATCGGCATCGGCTCCTTGCTCTGGTTCGGGATCGGCGACACCATCCGGGTGAGTCTCTCGGCCGAGCCCGAGGAGGAAGTGCGCGTCGGCTTCGAGATCCTCAAGGCGCTCGGCATCCGCAATCGCGGCGTCCGCGTCGTCTCCTGCCCGAGCTGCGCGCGCCAGGGCTTCGACGTGATCCGCACCGTGCAGGCGCTGGAGGAACGGCTCCAGCACATCCGCACGCCGCTGTCGCTCTCGGTGCTCGGCTGCGTGGTCAACGGCCCCGGCGAGGCGCGTGAGACCGATATCGGCCTCACCGGCGGCGGCAACGGCAAGCACATGGTGTATCTGTCGGGCCTGACCGACCACACCGTCGAGGATGCGGACATGCTCGACCACATCGTCAAGCTGGTCGAGGCCAAGGCGGCTGAGATCGAAGCGACGAACGCCGAGCCGGCGCAGGCGGCGGAGTAAACCGGACCGACCTTCCAGCCTGACGAAGCGACAGCGCACAAGCAACTTGTGCGCTGCGCAATGGTTGAGTCGGCATGACACAGAAATCCAGCAAGAAACCGCGTTCGGCACCCTCTGATACGATACAGCGGGAGGATGCTGGTACGCGCCGCAACCTCGGCTGGATCGCTGGAGCCGCGGGTATCGCGGCGTTGGCTGGCAGCGCGCTGTACAACCGAGCAAGCAGGAAGCGGGCGGAAGCGGAGACGCCGCCCGCCGGATCGTTTGTCGACGTCGACGGGGTGCGCCTCCATTATGTTGACCGCGGCGAAGGGCCGGCGGTGGTGCTGCTCCACGGCAACGGCGTGACTCTCCAGGATTACGAAGCGAGCGGCGTACTGGGCCTCGCCGCGGCGCAGAATCGCGTGATCGCGTTCGACCGCCCCGGCTTCGGCTATAGCGATCGCCCGCGCACGACGATCTGGACACCGGCGGCACAGGCGCAGGTGATCGCGGCGGCGCTCAAGCAGCTCGGCGTCGGGCCTGCCGTGGTGGTGGGCCATAGCTGGGGTACACTGGTCGCGCTGGCCCTGGCGCTGGAGGCTCCGGAAACGGTATCCGGCCTCGTCCTCCTGTCCGGCTATTATTACGGCACTGCCCGCCCGGACGTCTGGCCGCTTTCCACGCCGGCCCTCCCCCTGGTCGGTGACATGATGGCGAACACCGTGTCGCCGCTTGCTGGCCGCCTGCTTGGGCCGGTGGCGATCAAGGCCAGCTTCTCGCCCGCACCGATTTCGGAGAAGTTTGCCGCCTTCCCGATCGCGCTGACGCTGCGCCCGTCCCAGGTCCGCGCGACCGCCGCAGACACTGCGCTGATGGCACCCGCTGCGGTCGCGATCAGCCGCCGGTACGAGGCGCTGGCGGTGCCGATCATCGTCATGGCGGGCGAAGGCGATCGCATCGCCCATGTCGATCGGCATGCGGAGCGCTTCGCCCGCGAGGTACCGGGCGCCGAACTCCGGATCGTACCGGCGCAGGGCCATCTGTTCCACTATGCGGTACCGGAACAGGTCGTGGCGGCGATCCGAGACGTCGCGGTGCGGACGAGCGCCGGGGCGCCGGCCACGGCCGATCACGCCGTCCTGGCATGACGCGGTCCGGGCGCGGGTACATGCCTGCCGGCATGCGCCCCGCGCCAGGGCGCGCTCACCGCGTCGGCACGGGCTCCGCGCCGGTGTAATCGTAGAAGCCGCGCTTGGTCTTGCGGCCGTACCAGCCGGCCTCGACATACTTCACCAGCAGCGGCGCCGGGCGGAACTTGGGGTCGCCGGTGCCTTCGAACAGCACGCGGGTGATCTCCAGGCAGGTGTCGAGCCCGATGAAGTCGGCCAGCGTGAACGGGCCCATCGGGTGGTTGAGCCCGAGCTGGCACGCCGCGTCGATGTCGGGGATCGTCGCCACGCCTTCGCCCAGCGCAAAGCACGCCTCGTTAAGCATGGGCATCAGCACGCGGTTGACGATGAAGCCCGGCGCGTCGTTGGCATGGACGATCCGCTTGCCGAGCGACTGGCCGAACGCCTCCACTGCGGCGACGGTCACGTCGCTGGTGGCGAGGCCACGGATCAGCTCGATCAGGCCCATCACTGGCACCGGATTGAAGAAGTGCACGCCCATGAAGCGTGACGGATCGGGCGCCGCCTGGGCGAGGCGGGTGATCGGGATCGACGAGGTGTTGCTGGCAAGGATCGCCTCCGCGCCCAGCGCCTTGCCCACCGTGTCGAAGATCTGGCGCTTGATTGCCTCGCGCTCGGTCGCGGCCTCGATCACCAGGTCGCACGGCGCCATCGCGGCGAGATCGCCGATGGGGGTGATCCGGCCCAGCGCCGCCTCGGCATCGGCGGCGGTGATCTTCTCCTTCTCCACCGCGCGGGCCAGCTGCTTGCCGATCCCCGCCTTGCCGGCCTCGGCGCGGGCCTGGTCGACGTCGGACAGCAGCACGGCATAGCCCGCCTGCGCCGAGACCTGGGCGATTCCCGCCCCCATCTGCCCTGCACCGATCACGCCTACCGTCTTCATGCCCGTCTCCTGCAAATTGCTTTCGCGGCCGTACTACGCAAGCAGATGCCGATCGGCTAGCATATGCGGCATGTTCCTGCTTGCCCTGTCCGCCGCCGTCTCGCTCGGCCCGCTCAAGACCTTCGGGGACTGGGCGGTCGCGTGCGACAATGTCCGCCGCTGCGCGCTCACCTCGATCCAGCCCGAGGATGGGGCGATGGACAGCAACGGCGTCGCGATCCTGCTCGACCGCACGGCCGGGCCCGCCGGAGCCCTGACCCTCACCCTGAAGAACTTCGCCAGCCCCTCGGGCGAGATCGTCCTGACGATCGACGATGCCCGCGTCGCCACGGGTCGCGCCGAGCAGGGGATGGTGCGCTTCGGCGGCGCGGAGGCGCTGCGGGTCGCGCGCAGCCTGGCCAAGGGAAAGCGCGCCCAGATCGGCCCCAAGGGCGGCACGCTCTCGCTCGAGGGGCTCGCGGCGGCGCTGCGCTTCGTCGACGCCGCGCAGCATCGCGATGGCGGGGTGACCGCGATGGTCGCACGCGGGCCGAGGCCGGCGCGCACGGTGCCGAAGGTCGCGCCGCTGCCGGTGGTGCGCAGCGTCGTCCCTGGCGACCAGCGCGCGCGCCTGACGCGGCAGCTGCTCGCCCAGCTCAACCGAGTGAGCGGCTGCGGCGGCCAGTTCGACAGCCGCTTTCCCCAGCCCGCCGCCGAAACCGCGGCGCTGGGTGGCGGCGCAACGCTGGTGCTGCTGCCCTGCGGCCTGGGCGCCTATAATCTGCTGAGCGCGCCCTATGTGCTGCGCGCCGGCAAGTTCGATCGCGCGACGTTCGACTATGTCGACCCGAACCGCGTGAAGCCGCCGCTGCTGATCAACGCCAGCTGGGATGCCCGCAGCGGCACGCTGTCCACCGACGCCAAGGGCCGCGGGATTGGCGATTGCGGCGAGGCGGTGGACTATGTGTGGGACGGCACGAGCTTCCGCGCCACCGCGGTCCGCCGGATGGACGAATGTCGCGGATCCCTCGAATGGCTTCCCGTCTGGCGGGCCAGCGTGCGGCGCTGAGCCCCGTCACTCCTCGCCGTCGGGCGCGTCACGCGGATCGCGGCGACGCACCGGCGTAGCCGGCGTCGCGGGCACCGGGATCCGCAGGTTCCGAGGAATTGCGTCGCGCGCCTCGCCTTCGGGCACCAGCTCGCGCACACGGTCCAGATCGAGCTGGACGCCCTGCTCGTCGATCTGCACGCCCGCGCCGTTCAGCACCTCGTCCAGACCGATGGCGTTCTCGTCGATCGCATTGTCTTCCTCAACCGGTGCCGGCGGCAGCGTGAGGCCAAGCGCGCGGACCATGAAGTCGCGCCAGATATGCGCGGGCAGGCCACCGCCGGCCGCCCCGGCCACCGGGCTGTTATCGTCGTTGCCGATCCATACCCCGACGACCAAATCGCCCGCCCAGCCGACGAACAGCGCGTCGCGCCCGTCCTGCGTCGTGCCGGTCTTGCCGAATGCCGGCACCGGCAGCGTCGCCGCGCGGCCCGTGCCCGACTGCACCACCGTGCCGAGCATCGAGCGCAGGTCCTCGAGCAATCGTTCGTCGAACCGGCTCGGCCCGCCCAGACGGCGCGCCAGCCAGTCGTCGGCCGATTCCTCCTCGTCCAGCCCGCGCGGACGCACCGGGTAGCTGCCGTTCGCCACCGCCGCATAGGCTGCGGTCAGCTCGAGCAGCGAGCCGGTCGAGGTGCCGAGCGCGATCGAGGCATCGTTGCCGAGCGGGGTCGAGATGCCGAGGTCGCGCGCCGCCTGGGTCACCCGGCCGACGCCGAGCTTCTGGATCAGTCGCGCCGCCACCACGTTGCTCGACTTGGCCATCGCCTGGCGCAGGGTGATGCGACCGGCATAGCGGCCATCGCTGTTCGAGGGCTTCCAGTCGCCGATCTGCACCGGCGTATCGTCGACCATCGTGTCCGGCGTCATGCCCGAACGGAGCGCGGCGAGATAGACGAACAGCTTGAACGCCGAACCCGGCTGGCGCCGCGCCTGGGTGGCGCGGTTGAACGGGCTGGCGGCATAGTTGCGCCCGCCGACCATCGCGACGATGCGCCCGTCCGGCCGCATCGCGACCAGCGCGACCTGCGCCTTGCCGAGGCCAGAGGCCTTGATCACCCGTTCGGCGGCCGCCTGCAGCCGGGTGTCGAGCGTAGTGGTGACGGTCTGCTCGGTCGCCACGCCGCCGGCGCGATCGCGCGCCTCGGGCAATACCCAGTCGGCGAAATAGGTGCCGCTCGGCAGCTGCTCGTCGCGGTCCTCCACGTGGAGCACCGCGGGCCGGACTCGCCGTGCCTCGGCCTTGGTGATGAACCCCGCTTCCTCCATCGCGCCGATCACCAGCCGCTGGCGCTCGCGCGCGCCATCCAGATTGCCGGTGGGCGCCAGCCGGCTGGGCGCCTTGACCAGGCCCGCCAGCAGGCTTGCCTGGCTGAGGGTCAGCCGTTCGGGCTCCGTCGAGAAATAATGCTCGGCCGCCGCGCGCAGGCCATAGACATTGTCGCCGAAATAGACGTTCGAGAGGTAGCGCGAGAGGATCTCGTCCTTGCTCAGCCAGCCTTCGAGCCAGAAGGCGATCAGCATGTCC
>JAPJRE010000238.1 GCA_030824725.1 Sphingomonas sp. | reverse complement strand
GGGTAGAACAGCGTCACGATGGCCATCAGATGGGTCATCCCGCAGGCCAGGATGAACAGCGCGAAGCACCAGAAAACCCAGCCAAAGGCCAGGTCCCTGCGGCTGCGCACCAGCGCCACCAACGCCAGCGGTATCGAGAAATAGGACAACGCTATCAGCGTATCGGCAATGATGTGTGTCCACAGCAATTGGGGCTGCCACAACAGGCAATAGCCGTGCGGCGCGAAATTGCCGCTCCAGAAGGCTGCAAACAGGCTTTCCATCCATCCCCCTGCCGCCGGCCGTCGCCGACAGAAAATTGCGCACGACGTAGCGCATGCGAATGAGAAGCGGAACTAAGGAAAAAACCCGGTCACCTTCGAAAGATCGTCGCAGGAGTTGATGTTGGGAATGGCTGCCCCCCAATCGATTGCGGCCGCACCGGCATGCGCGCCCCATGCCTTCATGGAGGGGCGTTCGCCAGAAGCGATGTACGCGTCGCACAGCGGCGCGAGCGCGGCGTCCCAGATGCCGAGTACCGGCAACTGCGCAACGAAGCCCGAATTCGTGCGGGCAACAAGCGCCTCCAGCAGCGGCGCCGGCAGCAGCGGCGTATCGCATGGCGCAACCAGCACCCGCGCCACCCCCCGCGCGCGCGCCGCATGGAGCGCGGCATTGAGACCGCCCAACGGCCCCAGTCCCGGCGCCGGCCGATCGGGTATTCCGCCGCGCTCCACCCGCCCGCAGACGACCAAACCATCGCAGTGGGGTGCAAGCGCTGCGGCGACGTGGTCGATCAGCTTGCGTCCGTCGAGCTCCGCCACTGCCTTGTCCGATCCGAAGCGCCGTGCCTGGCCGCCGGCGAGGATCGCACCCAGCGGCTTCACGACGCCAGCCGCAGCATGGCATCCGGCCGCACCAGTGCCGCCAGCCGCAAGCCCGCCTGCTGGGCACGCTTGGCGGCCAAGGCGGTCGGGGCAGAGATCGCCGCGAGCAGCGGACAGCCGGCAAGTACCGCCTTTTCGACCAGTTCGAACGAGCAGCGCGCACTGATCAGCGCGAAGCCGCCGTCCCAGCCTAGCCCCTGCCGCGCCATCGCCCCGACGAGCTTGTCAAAGGCATTGTGCCGGCCGACATCCTCGCGGACCAGCCGGATCGCCCCGTCCGCCGAACAGAGGGCGGCGGCATGCGCGGCGCCAGTCTCGCGGTTGAGGGGCTGGTGATCGCGAAGCGCCGCCGCCGCGCGAAAGATCGCCGCCGGGGAAGCCGCGCTGACCGTTTCGATCATCGGCAGCGGCCGCAGCGCCGCTTCCAGATTGTCGATCCCGCAAAGCCCGCAGCTGGAGTCGGTCGTGCGATGCCGCACGCGTTCGATCACCGCCGCAGGATCGGCGAGGGTCACCCGCAGCACCACGCCCTGCTCCACCGGGTGGCTCTCCACCTCCACCGTTGCCCCCAGCCGCTCGGCGGCAACGAACCCGGTGGCGAAATCCTCTAGGTCCATGGGCGTCGCCATCATCACGGCATAACCCAAGCCGTTGATTTCGATCGCGACCGGCACTTCGGGGATCAAGGAGCGTTGGAGGCGGGTCTTCGACCCGTCGGGCATCACGCGATCGAACCACATATCCATTGGTTCAGGATAGGCGCGCGGCTCTGGCGGGGATAGAGCAAAGACAGGTTTGAAGGAGCGTAGTGATGGCCCGGGCGAAAGACGGAACGATCCATTATGCAGGGGCCGAAGGCGGCTGGGGCTCGATGCGGGGCATGGCGCTGGTCGCCGGCGCCGAGCGCCCGAGCAAGGACGCGCTGAAGACGCTGGCGAAGCAGAACAAGCCGGGCGGCATGATGTGCACCTCCTGCGCCTGGACCAAGCCGGCCAAGCCGCACATGTTCGAGTTCTGCGAGAACGGCGCCAAGGCGACCCTGTGGGACCTCACCACCCGCCGCGCGACGCCCGACTTCTTCGCCCAGCACACGCTCACCGAGCTGCGCGACTGGAGCGACTACGACCTCGAACAGGCCGGCCGCCTGACCAACCCGATGCGCTACGACCGTGCCACCGACAAATATCTCCCCTGCACCTGGGAAGAGGCCTATCAGGCGATCGGCAAGAAGCTGCGCGGCTATGATCCCAAGAGCACGATCTTCTACGCCTCGGGCAAGGCGAGCCTGGAGACGAGCTATGCCTGGGCACTGTTCGCCCGGCTCTATGGCCACAACAACCTGCCCGACAGCTCGAACATGTGCCACGAGACCACCTCGGTCGCGCTCAAGTCGACGATCGGCGCCCCCGTGGGCACCTGCCTGCTCGAGGATTTCGAGCATTGCGACGCGATCTTCTTCTTCGGACAGAACACCGGCACCAACAGCCCGCGCTTCATCCACACGCTGACCGCGGCTCGCAAGCGCGGCGCCAAGATCGTCACCTTCAATCCGATCCGCGAAAAGGGGCTGATCGAGTTCCGCAACCCCCAGAGCATCCAGATGGTCACCGGCGGCAAGACCAAGATCTCGCACCATTATTATCAGCTGAAACCCGGCAGCGACATCTCCGCCATGCTCGGCATTGCCAAGCATGTGCTGGCCGAGGAGGATCGCCGGGGCGGCGTGCTCGACCGCGCCTTCATCGCCGAGCATACGCACGGCTTCGAAGCCTTCGCAGCGAAGGTCCGCAGCACCAGCTGGGAGACCATCGAGGCCGAAACCGGCCTGCCCCGCGCCGACCTGATCGAAGCCGCCGAAGTCTATATCGAGGCCGAGCGTTCGATCGGCATCTGGGGCATGGGGCTCACCCAGCATGTCGGCGGGTATGACAATGTCGCGGGCGTGGTGAACCTGATGCTGCTGCGCGGGAATATCGGCCGGCTGGGCGCTGGCGTCTCGCCGGTGCGCGGGCATTCCAATGTCCAGGGCCAGCGCACCGTCGGCATCTCGGAGAAGCCCGAGCTGGTGCCGCTCGACCGGCTTTCCGAGCAATATGGCTTCCAGCCGCCGCGCGACGAGGGGCACACGACGGTGACCGCCTGCGAGGCGATCGCCAAGGGCGAGATCAACGCCTTTCTGGGCCTCGGCGGCAATTTCCTCCGCGCCGTCCCCGATCACCGCGTGATGGAGAAAGCGTGGACCGGCATGGGCCTCACCGTCCAGATCGCGACCAAGCTCAACCGCGGCCATCTGTTCTGCGGCGAGACCGCCTATCTACTGCCCACGCTGGTCCGTTCCGAGCGCGACGTGCGCGACGGCGCTCCGCAGGTGGTGACGATGGAGGACAGCCTCAGCTGCATCCACGGATCGATCGGCGAGGCCAAGCCCGCCAGCCCGCACTTGCAGCCCGAACTGGCGATCGTCGCCGGGATTGCCAGGGCAACGCTCAATCCCAATCCCAATGTGCCCTGGGAGGCGTGGTCGAACGACTATGCGCTGGTCCGCGACGCGATCGAGACAACCTATCCGGACAAGTTCAAGGACTTCAACCAGCGTCTGTTCACCCCCGGCGGTTTCTTCAAGGGCAACAGCGCCCGCGAGCGCGACTGGGAGACCAAGACCGGCAAGGCCGAGTTCACCGTGCCCAGCCACCTCAACGCCGCCGGCTTCGCAGACGAGGACGGGGTCTACCGCCTGATGACGCTGCGCTCGAACGACCAGTTCAACACCACCGTCTACGGCTACTCCGATCGCCTCCGCGGCATCGAGGGCAAGCGCGACGTGCTGCTGATCAGCCCCAAGGAGATGGAACGCGCCGGGCTGAAGGAAGGCCAGCGGGTGGCGCTGGTAGGCGACGATTCGGACGGTGTCGATCGCGTTGTCGAGGGACTGGAGGTGCTGCCCTTCAACCTGCCCGAGGGCTGCGTTGCCGGCTATTATCCCGAGCTCAACCCGCTGATCGCGCTCCGCCATCACGACGGCGCCTCGAAGACGCCCGCGGCGAAATCGGTGCCGGTGCGCATCCGCGCCTGATCCTGATATAGAAGACGCGCCGCAAAGACGGCCGCCGGCTCTTGTCGGCGGCCGTTCTTATGCTAGGCAGCGGACAACGTTGACAAGCGATCCGGGAGGAGAGGACGACATGAAACGACACGCTCTGAAGCTGGCAGCCCCGCTGCTCGCGCTCGCCGCCACCACTGCCTTTACGGCGCCTGCGCTGGCGCAGACCCAGGCCTCGCGCCCCTGGACCAACGCCAAGCTCTCGCCCGATGCGCGCGCCAAGGCGGTCCTCGCAGAGATGACCGAGGACGAGAAGCTGACCCTGGTGTTCGGCCTGTTCGGCACCGATTTCGCGCCCAAGAACTTCAAGACCCCGGCCGAAGCTCGTCCGGGTTCGGCCGGCTATATTCCCGGCATCCCGCGCCTGGGCATCCCGGCGCAGTGGCAGACCGATGCCGGCGTCGGCGTCGCGACGCAGGGCGGCGCCGAGCGCAAGCGCGGCCGCACCTCGCTCCCCTCGGGCATCGCCACCGCCGCGACCTGGGATCCCGCCCTCGCCTTTAAGGGCGGCGCGATGATCGGCGCGGAGGCGCGCGCCTCGGGCTTCAACGTGCTGCTCGCGGGCGGCGTCAACCTGCTGCGCGAGCCGCGCAACGGCCGCAACTTCGAATATGGCGGGGAAGACCCGCTGCTCGCCGGCACGATCGTCGGCGCGCAGATCGCCGGTATCCAGTCGAACCACATCATCTCCACCGTGAAGCATTATGCGATCAACGACCAGGAGACCGATCGCTTCAAGATGAACGCGCTGCTCGACCGCACCGCCGCGCGGATGAGCGACCTGCTCGCGTTCAACTTCGCGATCGAGAAGTCGAACCCCGGCTCGGTGATGTGCGCCTATAACAAGGTCGACGGGCTCTATGCCTGCGAGCAGCCCTGGCTGCTCACCGACGTGCTGCGCCGCGACTGGGGCTGGAAGGGCTTCGTGATGTCCGACTGGGGCGCCACCCATTCCACCGTCGCCGCCGCCAATGCGGGTCTCGAGCAGGAATCGGGCTGGCCGTTCGACGAGCAGCCCTATTTCCGCGAGCCGCTCAAGGCAGCGATCGCCAAGGGCGAGGTGAGCAAGGCGCGCCTCGACGAGATGGCACACCGCATCCTCCGCTCGATGTTCGCGCACGGGCTGTTCGACCACCCGATCACCGGCGCGCCGCTTGATCTCGCCCCGGCGATGCTCAAGGCGCATGCCGACGTGACCCGCGCCGATGCCGAGGCGGGTATCGTGCTTCTCCAGAACAAGGGCGACGTGCTGCCGCTCGCCGCCAGCGCCAAGCGGATCGTCGTGATCGGCGGCCATGCCGACAAGGGCGTGCTGGCGGGCGGCGGCTCGTCGCTGGTCTATCCGGTCGGCGGCAATGCCGTGCCGGGGCTCGAGCCGAAGATCTGGCCGGGCCCGGTCATGTACCACCCCTCCGCACCGCTGGAGGCGCTGCGCCGCCAGCTGCCGGGCGCGACGATCTCCTATCTCGATGGCACCGACCCCGCCGCCGTCGCGGCAGCTGCCAAGCAGGCCGACATCGCAGTCGTGTTCGCCACGCAGTGGGCGGGCGAAGCCTTCGACGTGTCGCTGAACCTAACCGACAATCAGGACGCACTGATCGACGCCGTCGCTGGCGCCAACGCCAAGACGGTGGTGGTGCTGGAAACGGGCGGCCCGGTGCTCACCCCCTGGGCCGACAAGACCGCCGCGATCCTCGAAGCCTGGTACCCCGGCACCGCGGGCGGCGAAGCGATCGCCAATGTGCTGACCGGCAAGGTGAACCCCTCGGGCCACCTCCCCGCCAGCTTCCCGCGCAGCGTCTCCCAGCTGCCCAAGCCGAGCGCGCCCAACGAAGGCGAGACCCGCTACACCGAAGGCGCCACGGTCGGCTACAAATGGTACGACGCGAAGGGCGACAAGCCGCAATTCGCGTTCGGCCACGGCCTGTCCTACACCCGCTTCACCTATTCGGGCCTGAAGGCCAGCGCGCCCAAGGGCCAGGTGACTGTGAGCTTCACGCTCCGCAACACCGGCACCCGCGCCGGTGCCGATGTGGCGCAGGTCTATGTCTCGGGCGCGGGCTGGGAAGCGCCGAAGCGGCTGGGCGCGTTCCAGAAGGTGTCGCTGGCACCGGGCGCGTCCAAGACCGTCTCGGTCACCGTCGATCCGCGCCTGCTGGCGGTGTTCGACGGCGCGGCGCACCAGTGGAAGATCGCCGGGGGCAGCTACAAGGTGCTGCTCGGCCAGTCGGCGGAGGATATCGTCGCGACGACCACCGTCACCGTGCCCGCCCGCACCCTGCCGGTGAGCTGGCACCCCTGACGCGCACGGCCCCGCGCGTCTCGAACGGCGCGCGGGGCTCACGCCTCAACCGATGGCGATACGCCGCCCCTCTTCCGCC
>JAPJRE010000237.1 GCA_030824725.1 Sphingomonas sp. | reverse complement strand
TCCCAGCGGTTGACCTGCGTCTCCTCCGAATAGCGCGGCGCTCCGCGCAGCCGCGCCGCCAGCGACCGCCGGATCGTCTCCGGGCGCGCTTGCCAGCCCCAGGCGATGGGGCCGCGCAGCGCCGCGATGTCGGGTGCGCCGAACAGCCGAAGCGCCTCGGCATTCGCCTCTTCGATCTGGGGCAGCTGGAGTACTTCGTGCAGGAAGTCGGGCGTGTTCTCGACATAGGCGGCGAGATCCTCGACCCCCGCCGCACGCAGTTCCTCGATCCGCGCGAACAGCGCCCGCATGTCGAGCTGAAAGAGCGCCACCGGCACGTGGTGGAACAAGTCGCGATAGCGCCGCTCGCTTGCCTCCAGATCGGCGAACGCCCGCTTGCTGTCGGTGATGTCGATCGCCGCCGCGAGGCTCACGGCGTCGTCGCTCATCGATTCCGGCAGCGCCACCGTCACCAGCGCATCGAACGCGCGGCCGCTGGCCGAGGTCAGCCGCACCTCCTCCTGCATATGGGTCGCGCCGCGCATCCGCTCGTCCACGAAGCGGGCGATCCCCTCCTGGTCCGACCAGATGCGCGACAGCGGGCCGATCGCGGCATCGGTCGCGTCGAGGCCGAAGAGGCTGCGCGCCTGATCGTTCACCTCGGTTACGTCGAGCAGATCGGCAACGCGAAGTTCGGGATGGTCGCGGTGATGTTCGGACCATAGCAGCCCCTTGCGCGCGACATCCTCGATGCGGTCGCGCAGCTTGCGGCCGTTCATACGCCAGACGGCGATCGGCAGGAACGAGAACAGTTCGCGATAGCGCGCTTCGCTGGCGCGGAGGTCGCCTTCCACCTTCTTGCGGTCGGTGATGTCGATCACGCCGACCAGCACCGATCCCTGCGCCTTGTGGTCGCTGGGCCAGCAGACGGTGAACAGGGCGTCCATGTCCGATCCGTCCATGCGCCGCAGCACGGTCTCAACGCTGTAGCTGTCGCGCCGCTGCACCGCGGCGACGAGGCTTTCGGCGAACACGGGGCGGCTCGCCGGCGGCCAGGCCCATGCCATTGGCCCGGCCAGCAGCGCCTCGCGCGAGGGCGCGCGAAAAATCTCGACGGTCTTGTCGTTCGCATCGAGGACGC
The DNA here is from genome assembly GCA_030824725.1 of Sphingomonas sp. Taxonomy (GTDB): domain Bacteria; phylum Pseudomonadota; class Alphaproteobacteria; order Sphingomonadales; family Sphingomonadaceae; genus Sphingomonas. The sequence continues at coordinate 5,227 of JAPJRE010000237.1, read as the reverse complement.
GGACCATCTCGATCGCCCGGTCGATGAAATCCCGATCCGAACGGAGCCGCGCAACGATGTCGGGCTCGCCGGCAGCAACGAGTCCGCCGATGGCCTTCCGCACATCCGAAAAGTCCAGCTCCCAGAAGGAAGCCGCCATGGCGTGGAAGAGATTGGTGTAGCGATGCGCGGCAACCTCCCGCGCGCTGACCTCCTCCGCATCCCGGCCCCACTCCAGGATCTCCGTCCGTCCTCCGGCGATGGCGCGTGCGAGATGACGCACTTTCACGCGGAGTTCGCGACCGTCCATGGTCCGGCGGAACACCTCCCCCTCCCATCTCCCGGTTCGCATCAGTTCGGCGCGGATTTCCTCGAGACCGAAGGGGTGGTGCGTTTGCAGCAGCGCGTCCGCCGAACGGGCGAGCGCCTCCTCGGGGGACCACCCATATAACCGTGCCGACCCGGCGTTCCACTGCGTCACCAGACCATTTGCGTCGCGCACGATGATGCTGTCAGGAACGAGGTCGCCCAGCGCGGACACATCGAAGGGCATGGAAGGGAGCCCATCATGGGGCGCATCCATGTGCAACGAAGCCATGCGGTGATCATGTCACAGTGCGTGCGACACGCAAGACGGCGACGTCGCGAAACGGCAAAGGCGTCTATCCGCTCCCCGCCTACTCCGATCGCTCGCCGAGATATGCCGCGAGCCGATCGACCATTTCCTTCGGGATGCGCCGCGCGATCACCGGCATCGTCGCCTGCGACTGGCGGGCATCCACCTCCTTGTCGTCGCCGCGCATCTGCCATAGCCGCGCCGCCAGATAGTCCGGCTTCTGCCCCGCCAGTACCGGGTAAGGCTTGCCTGGTGCGTGGCAGCTCGCACAGGCGGGCAGCTGGCGATCGGGCAGGCCGCGCATAACGATACGCTCGGCATCCGCGTCGCGAACCTTCGGCGGCGCCCCCAGCCCCGGCAGGGCGGCGAACCGCCGCGCCAGCGCGGCCGCATCGGCATCGCTCAGCAACGCGGCGGCGTTGGCCATCACGCCGCTGGAGCGGTGCCCATCGCGATAGGCGCGCAGCGCCGCTTCGAGATAGGCCGGGTTCTGCCCGCCGAGCACCGGGATGTCGCCTTGGCCCCTACCCCGACCATCGGCGCCGTGGCAGCCGGCACAGGCCTCGAACCGCGGCGCCCCCGCAATCCCGGCGATGCCGCCGGTCAGCCGCGCATAGTCGGCGGGGGTCATCGTCGGCAGGCGGCGGACGAAGGCGACCATGCGGCGGACCTCGTCCGGCCGGTCGCGCGCCGGCCAGGCGGGCATGCCGCTGAACTTCACGCCGTGATCGATGATCCAGAACAGCTCGCGGTCGCTCCATTGCTTCGCGGTGCGGGCAAGGTCGGGCGCGGGGGGCGTCGCCGCCTGGAACACCGCGCGCGGCCGCATGCCGGGGGCGCCGTGGCAGGCGGCACAGCTCGCCGCGAAATGGCCGGCAGCGCTCACCAGCCCCTGGGGATCGGCCGCCGCCTTCGGGCTCTCCAGCGCGCTGCGGGTGGCCACCGAATTGCGCATCACCCAGTGCAGGAACCAGTTGGTGATCGGCCAATGCCCGCTCGACGCGGCGACGTTGATCGCGCCCGACCAGCCGACCGCGAGCGCCAGCGCCACCATGCCGGCGAGCGCCAGCGCCAGCCGCTTCCAGGTGATCCGGATCGTCATGCCCGTGCCTCCTGCCGCAACAGCGTGCCAAGCAGCGCCAGCCCGCCGAGGAAATAGGCCGCACCGCCGACGAGCAGCATCACCACGCCGGCAAGCTGCTGGTCGGCAAGCGGTGCCAGCCCCCAGGGCGCGGCATGCGCCATCACCGGATAGAGCGGCCGCGGCGCCAGCCCGATCAGTGCGCCGAGCAGGGTCATGTGCATCGAGGTGAGCAGCAACGCGCCCACCCCCATCGCCCGCGCGCCCGGTGCCAGCACCGCGCTCCACAGCAGCACGCCCGCGGCGAGGAAGCTCGCCTGCTCGAGCGCCAGCAGTATGGAACTATGCGCCGCCGCCGCCCGCAGCGCCGGCAGGTGCCAGCTCCACACCACGCCGAGCTCGACCACGCTCATCGCTAGCGGCGTGACGATGCGGGGCAGCCGCCGTGCGGGATCCATGCGCGTGCCGGCAATGCCCAGCGCCACGCACGGCGCCGCGACGGCGACCGCCAGCATGTGCGCGGCCATGTGCCCGGTCATCCCCTGCCCGGCGAGCGTCCAGCCCAGCGCGAGCAGCGCGGCCCCCAGCGCGAGCGGCGCCGCGCTCACCGGCAGTCCCGCAGGAACAGCACCGGCAGCGCGGTGAAGACGACGCCGATCACGCTCAGCCCGGCGAGCAGCAGGGTGGCATAGGCGAGGAAGCGCAGCCGATCGCTGTCAGTGCCGGCTTCGTGCGGCGGATGGTCGCCGGGCGTGCGCGCCTGCACCCACGCGATCCAGCCCGAGGCGAGGATCACCAGCAGCGCCGCCGCCGTGCCGCCCCAGAAGATCGCTGGCGCGTCGACATAGCGCCCGGTCTTGGCGCAGCGCACCGCCGCCCAGAGATAGGAGAAGAGGAAATGCGCCGCCCAGCCCGTCGGCGGCACGATCAGCGTCCACAAGGTGACCCGGAGCGCGCGGAAGCGCTGGTGCAGCCGCCCGATCATGCCACCTCCGGGAACAGGCCCAGCGTCGCCCAGGTGACGAGCGCGGTGAACAGCAGGAAATGCTGGTAGAGCGTGACGTTGCGGATGTCGGCATCATGGGTCGGCGTCGCGAGCCCGGCGAGGCTGCGGGCGAGCGCATAAAGCTGCCCGATCACGCCGACGCCGGCATGGGCGACGGTCCAGCCCGTCAGCGTCCAGACAATCGCCGGATAGCTGTGGAGCGTCGGATCGAGATGCGACAGCCAGGGGCCGGCCAGTCCAGCCGGAATCGCCGCCAGCCCGGCGAGCGCGCCTGCCGCCAGCAGCAGCCGCGCCGCGGTCACGCAGCCGCGCCGGTTGGTCTCGCGCGCGGCCAGCGTCGCCGCCCAGCCCAGCACCATCAACACCAGCGCGACCATCGGCCAGAACACGCCCGGCCCGGTCATGCCCGGCGGCGGGAAGCTCGGATGCACCGTCCAGAAGAAGTAATAGCCGAACACCAGCCCCGAAAAGGCAGTGGCATCGGCCATCATGGTGATGAACATCGCCCACCAGCCGGGCGCCAGCGGCCCCGCCACATAGAGCGGCAGATCGATGCCATGGCCGATCGGCTTGCACGGCTTTTCGGGGATCTCGGCGGTCTGCCACAGCCAGGTCAGCACCAGCGCCAGCGTCAGCACGGCGGCGGCGAGCGCGAGCCAGTAGAGGTGGTAGGTCGTCAGGATGAATACCCCGCCCAGCGCCGCGGCGGTCGCCATCGGCACGAAGGACGGCGTCGGCAGCCGCAGCACCGCGACGGGCTTGGCATCGAGCACCGAGGTGATCAGCGATTCGCGCCGCCCCTCCTCGGCATCGGGGAGGAAGAAGCGGCCCTCGTCGACCTTCTTGACGAAATCGGGCTGGTCCCAGATCGGATAGCGGGTCTCGATCAGCGGGATCGAGCGCACGCCCCATTGCTCGCCGCTGGGGGTGGCCAGCCATTCGAGCGTACCGGCATTCCACGGGTTGCGGGGCCCGAGCGGCCGCCAGGGCGAGCGCAGCAGGTCGATCACGATCAGCAGCACGCCAAAGGCGAACAGGAACGCGCCGATCGTCGAGGCCATGTTGAGCCCGCCCAGCCCCAGTTCGGCCGGATAGGTGAACACCCGGCGCGGCATGCCCATCAGCCCGGACAGGTGCATCGGGAAGAAGGCGAGGTTGGCGCCCGCGAACAGGATCCAGAAGGCGGTGCGGCCGATCCGGTCGCTCAGCTGCTTCCCCGTCACCAGCGGCCAGTAATAATAGAGGCCGGCGAACAGCGGCATCAGCGTGCCGCCGATCAGCACGTAATGGAGGTGCGCGACGACGAAATAGGTGTCGTGCGCCTGCCAGTCGAACGGAACGATCGCGACCATCACGCCGGTGAGCCCGCCGATCACGAAGATGGCGAGGCTGCCGGTGGCGTAGAGCAAGGGCGTCGAGAAGATCACCCGCCCGGCCGCCAGCGTGGCGATGAAGGCGAAGATCTGGATGCCGGTGGGAATCACCACCGCCTGGCTCGCCGCCGAGAAGAAGGCGAGGCTGATCTTGGGCAGCCCGGTCGCGAACATGTGGTGCACCCACAGTCCGAAGCTGAGGAAGGCGGTGCCCACCGCCGCCAGCACGATATAGGGATAGCCGAGCAGGTGCCGCTGCGCGAAGGTGGGGATCAGCATCGCGAACAGCGCGATCGAGGGCAGGAAGATCACATAGACTTCGGGGTGCCCGAAGATCCAGAACAGGTGCTGCCACAACAGCGGATCGCCGCCGCGGGCAGCGTCGAAGAACGGCCAGTCGAGCAGCCGCTCCATCTCGAACAGCAAGTCGCCCGCGATCAGCGGCGGGAAGGCGAACAGGATCATCACCGCGACGACGAGGATGTACCAGGCGTAAAGCGGCATCAGGTTGAGCCGCATGCCCGGCGGGCGGCATTTGAGTACCCCGACGATCAGCTCCACCGCCGCCGCGACCGACGAGACTTCGATGAACGACAGGCCCAGCATCCAGATGTCGGCGCCGAGGCCCGACAGGTCGGTGCGGGTGGTGAGCGGCGGGTACATGAACCAGCCGCCATCGGGGGCGGCGTTGAAGAAGATCGAGCCGAGCACGAACACGCCGCCGATCAGGAAGCTCCAATAGCCGAAGGCGGAGAGCCGCGGGAACGGCAGGTCGCGTGCGCCGAGCAGCTGGGGCAGCAAGATGATCGAGACCGCCTCGAACATCGGCACCGCGAACAGGAACATCATCGCCGAGCCGTGCAGCGTGAACAGCTGGTTGAAGGTGTTGGCGGAGACCAGGTCGTTCTCCGGCACCGCCAGCTGGGCCCGCATGATCAGCGCGAGCACGCCGGCGAACAGCATGAAGACGAAGGCGGTGCTGGTGTACCAGGGCCCCACCGCGTTGTTGTTGGTATCGCTCCACCGCCGCAGCCAGCCCTTGGGCGGCGCCCATACGGTGCGCAGCCGCTCCTCCTGCGCGCGGCGCAGCTCGGGATCGTCCTGCGCGTGGAGGCTCATTGCAAGGTTCCCAGATAGCGCGCGATCGCGCGGGCTTCGGTTTCGGGCAGCTG
>JAPJRE010000236.1 GCA_030824725.1 Sphingomonas sp. | reverse complement strand
GCCCCTCTCCCCAACCCTCTCCCCGATGGGGAGAGGGAGATTGTCGTTACGCCTCGTCGGCGAGCTTCTTGGCCTTGGCGATCGCGTCGTCGATGCCGCCGACCATGTAGAAGGCCGCTTCCGGCAGATGGTCATACTCGCCGTCGACCACCGCCTTGAACGAGCGCACCGTGTCTTCCAGCTGCACGAAGGCGCCCGGAATGCCGGTGAACACTTCGGCGACGTGGAACGGCTGCGAAAGGAAGCGCTGGATCTTGCGGGCGCGGGCGACGGTCAGCTTATCCTCTTCGGAAAGCTCGTCCATGCCCAGGATCGCGATGATGTCCTGCAGCGACTTGTACTTCTGCAGGATGGCCTGCACCGCACGCGCCGTCTCGTAATGCTCCTGGCCGACGACGCGCGGCTCGAGCACGCGGCTGGTCGAATCGAGCGGATCCACCGCCGGGTAGATGCCCAGCTCGGAGATGGCGCGGTTGAGCACGGTCGTCGCGTCCAGGTGGGCGAACGACGTGGCCGGTGCCGGATCGGTAAGATCGTCGGCGGGCACGTACACGGCCTGCACCGAGGTGATCGAACCCTTGGTGGTCGAGGTGATGCGCTCCTGCAGCGCGCCCATGTCGGTCGACAGGGTCGGCTGATAGCCCACCGCCGACGGAATACGGCCGAGCAGTGCCGACACTTCCGCGCCCGCCTGGGTGAAGCGGAAGATGTTGTCGACGAAGAACAGCACGTCCTGGCCTTCGACGTCGCGGAAATATTCGGCGATCGTCAGGCCCGACAGCGCGACGCGGGCGCGGGCGCCCGGCGGCTCGTTCATCTGGCCGTAAACCAGCGCGACCTTCGAACCTTCCGAGATCGCGTTGCCGTCGGCGTCCTTGGCGATAACGCCGGCGTCGAGGAACTCGTGATAGAGATCGTTGCCCTCACGGGTACGCTCGCCCACGCCTGCGAACACCGAGGTGCCGCCATGGCCCTTCGCGATGTTGTTGATCAGCTCCTGGATGAGCACGGTCTTGCCCACGCCGGCGCCGCCGAACAGGCCGATCTTGCCGCCCTTCGCATAGGGCGCGAGCAGATCGATCACCTTGATGCCGGTGACGAGAATCGCGCTGTCGGTCGACTGCTCGATGAACTCGGGGGCCTTGGCGTGGATCGGCGCCTTGAGGTCGGTAGCGACCGGGCCGCGCTCGTCGATCGGCTCGCCGACGACGTTGAGGATGCGGCCGAGCGTCGCCGGGCCGACCGGAACCTGGATCTGGTTGCCGGTGTCGGTCACGGTCTGGCCGCGGGTCAGGCCCTCCGTCGCGTCCATCGCGATCGTGCGCACGGTGTTCTCGCCCAGATGCTGCGCGACTTCGAGAACCAGGCGGTTGCCGTTGTTCTGGGTCTCCAGCGCCGAAAGGATCGCCGGCAGGTTGTTCTCGAACGTCACGTCGACGACCGCGCCGATCACCTGGCTGATGCGGCCCACATTGTTGGTGCCCGTGTCGGGGCGGTTGAGTTCAGCGGCGGTTGCCATCGTCTGCTTCCTTGCGGCTTCTAGCTGTTGGCCGGAGCACTAGCCCCGGGTCGAGTGAATGTCACGGTGATGCGGTCCAGCCCGGCCCCGAGATCGGGGGCGGGCGCACGGCGCACCTGGATGTCGGCGCCGGCGACCGACATGGTCCAGTCCTTGCTGGTGGGCAGTGCCGCCGCCGCGTCGCGCCCGCCGGGAAGGCCCAGCACACGGAACGCGTTGACGATCATCTCCCCGACCGACTTGATGGCCGTTTCCGACTGGTCGGGCTGGCGCAGATCGAGCCGGTATTCGAGCGTGTCGAGCCGGTCCTTGCTGCCCCGGACGAAGATCGTCACAACGTTCGGGCGATCGGTTGCCTTCAGGTCGAGCGCGGTCGGCAGCGATTCCCCAACCCGTCCACCGGCACGCGGGCGATAATCGCCGATGCGTGCGCCGGTGCGGTTCAGCACGTCGATCGCATGGGCGGGGTCGCGCCAGAATTCGGGCCAGCCCTTTTCGAACACCACCGGAATCGGCGAGGCCGAGGGGCTGGCGGCCGGCGTCGGGGTCGCCGCCGGAGGCTGCGGCTGCGCAGCCGGCTTGCACGCGGCAAGCAGGCCGAACAGCGCGACCCCGGGGGCGACCCGTACGCGCATCAGAGCGCCTCGGCACCCGAAATGATTTCCACCAGCTCGGTCGTGATCGCGGCCTGGCGGGAACGGTTATACTGGATCGTCAGACGGTTGATCAGGTCGCCCGCGTTGCGCGTGGCGTTGTCCATCGCGGTCATCGACGCGCCCTGCTCGCTGGCCTGGTTCTCCAGCAGCGCCTTGAAGATCTGCACCGTCAGGTTGCGCGGCAGCAGATCGGCAAGGATCGTCTCTTCGTCGGGCTCATACTCGACCGACGCACCCGCGCTCGCCACCGTCGTCTCCGGCACCGAGACCGGGATCAGCTGCTGCTCGGTCGGCACCTGGGCCAGCGCCGAGCGGAAGTGCGAGTAGAACAGGGTCGCCACGTCGAACTCGCCCGCGAAGAAGCGGTCGGTCACGTCCTTGGCAATGGCGCGGGCCTCGTCATAGCCCGGCGTCCGCACGGCGGTCGTGTCGAACTGGCCGACGATCATGCCGGGGAAGGTACGGGCGATCACCGCGCGGCCCTTGCGGCCGACGAGGTAGAACTTCACCGTCTTGCCCTCGGCGATCAGCGTGCGGGCCTTGAGGATCGCCGCCTTGACGATGTTGGCGTTGAACGCACCCGACAGGCCCTTGTCGCCATTGGCGACGATGAGGAGCTGCGTGTCCGCCTTGCCGGTGCTGGCGAGGAGACGCGGCGCATTGTCGCTGGCCCCCACCTTGCTGGCGAGGCTGGCGACCACGCCCTCAAGGCGCTGGGCATAGGGGCGCGCGGCTTCTGCGGCGGCTTGCGCCTTCCGCAGCTTTGCCGCCGCGACCATCTGCTTGGCCTTGGTGATCTTCTGGGTCGACTTGACCGAGGCGATCCGGCCCTTGAGTTCCTTGAGGTTGGCCATCCGGCGGCAGTCCCTTAGGCGAAGGTCTTGGTGAAGGCGTCGAGCACGCCCTTCACCTTGTCTCGCGTACCGTTCTCGAAGGCCTTGGTGTCGCGGATCTCGGCGAGCACCTCGGCATGCTGCGAACGGAAGTGCGCGAGCATCGCGGCTTCGAAGCGGACCACGTCCTTGACCGCCACATTGTCGAGATAGCCGTTGGTGCCGGCGAAGATCGAGATGGTCTGCTCTTCGAACGACAGCGGGCTGAACTGCGGCTGCTTGAGCAGCTCGGTCAGGCGCGCACCGCGGTTGAGCAGCTTCTGGGTCGAGGCGTCGAGGTCCGAACCGAACTGCGCGAACGCGGCCATTTCGCGATACTGGGCGAGCTCGAGCTTGATCGAGCCCGACACCTTCTTCATCGCCTTGGTCTGCGCCGACGAACCCACGCGCGACACCGACAGACCGACGTTAATCGCCGGACGGATGCCCTGGTAGAACAGGTTCGTCTCGAGGAAGATCTGGCCGTCGGTGATCGAGATCACGTTGGTCGGGATATAGGCCGACACGTCGCCCGCCTGGGTCTCGATGATCGGCAGCGCGGTGAGCGAGCCGTTGCCATTGGCGTCGTTCATCTTCGCGGCGCGCTCGAGCAGTCGGCTGTGGAGATAGAAGACGTCGCCCGGATAGGCTTCGCGGCCCGGCGGACGGCGGAGCAGCAGCGACATCTGACGATAGGCGACGGCCTGCTTGGAAAGGTCGTCATACACGATCACGGCGTGCATGCCGTTGTCGCGGAAGAACTCGCCCATCGCGCAGCCGGTATAGGGCGCGAGGAACTGCAGCGGCGCCGGCTCCGAGGCGGTGGCGGCGACGACGATCGAATACTCCATCGCGCCATTCTCTTCGAGCTGGCGGACGATCTGCGCGACGGTCGAGCGCTTCTGGCCGATCGCGACGTAGATGCAGTAGAGCTTCTTGCCTTCGTCGCCCGAGCTGTTCGGGCCCTTCTGGTTGATGAAGGTGTCGATCGCGACGGCGGTCTTGCCGGTCTGGCGGTCGCCGATGATCAGCTCGCGCTGGCCGCGGCCGATCGGCACGAGGGCGTCGATCGCCTTCAGGCCGGTCTGCACCGGCTCGTGCACCGACTTGCGCGGGATGATGCCCGGCGCCTTCACTTCGACGCGGCGACGCTCGGTATATTCGATCGGGCCCTTGCCATCGATCGGGTTGCCGAGGCCGTCGACGACGCGGCCGAGCAGGCCCTTGCCGACCGGGACGTCGACGATCGTGCCGGTGCGCTTGACGGTGTCGCCTTCCTTGATCTCGGCGTCCGAGCCGAAGATCACGACGCCGACATTGTCGGCCTCGAGGTTGAGCGCCATGCCCTGCACGCCATTGGCGAATTCGACCATCTCACCGGCCTGGACATTGTCCAGCCCGTGGATGCGCGCGATGCCGTCGCCGACGGACAGCACCTGGCCGATTTCCGAAACCTGCGCTTCGGTGCCGAAATTGGCGATCTGGTCCTTGATGACCTTCGAGATTTCTGCGGCGCGGATATCCATCTTCTTAGCCTTCAGCCTTTCATCGCGTGCGCGAGGGAGTTCAGTCGGGTCTTGATCGACGAATCGATCATCTGGCTGCCGATCTTCACGACCAGGCCGCCGAGCAGCGAGGGGTCCACCGACAGGTCGACCGAGACCTCGCGGCCGATACGGGTGCGGAGCTGCTGCTTGAGCGCGTCGACCTGTTCACCATCGAGCGGGTGTGCCGAGGTCACTTCCGCGGTCGTCTCGCCGCGATGGCGGGTGGCCAGCGCACGGAAGGTGCGGATGATCGCCGGCAGCTGTGCCAGACGGCGGTTCTCGGCGAGGACGCCGAGGAACTTGGTCGTCGTCGCATCCAGGCCCATCGCGCCCGCCGCAGCGGCCACGGCCTTGCCGGCGTCCTTGCGGCCGATCAGCGGGCTGGTGGTCAGCGCCTTGAACTCGGGCGATTCGTCGAGCGCCGCCCGCACGGTCGCAAGGCTGGCTTCGACGGCCTCGATGGCCTTGGCGTCACGTGCCAGCTCGAACAGCGCGGTTGCGTAGCGTCCGCTTAGGCTGGCCTGAATACCGCCGGAATTCTCCACGCGATTCGTTTCCTCTCGGAGGGTCGGAAGTGACCCCATGCACAAAAGGGGGGCGACGCAAACTGCGCCCCCGATGGGTTGCCGGGCTGCTAGCATCGCGCTTGGCCGTATGCAACCCGAGTCGCCGAAACGTCACACGCTCGTTTCATGTTTGCGTTTGGGCCTGTCTGGAAGCGCCCAAGAATAAAGGGCAGGCGATGCGCGCGCCTGCTCCGAAATCATGGGATTGGCAGCGGTCAGGCGACTCGCAGGGCCACCGCACGCTTGCGCCGGAACATCCCGCCGACCAGCGCGAAGCCGCCGATCATCGTCGCCCAGCTGGAGGGTTGCGGCACCGCGCCCAGGAACACCTGGCTCTGCTGGTCCTTGGAGAAGAGCAGCTGCAGCTTGTGCCCGGCGATCGCGGTCCAGCCGCCGGTCGTGTTCTGGGTCAGCTAGCTGTTGGCGAGCGCGCGGGCATCGTCGCTGTTGCCGCCGACCGTGCAGAACTGGCCGCCGGTGGTGTCGTAGCTGCCGCTATGCTCCTCGAGAATCTCCCACACCGCGAGCTGCGTGGCGGCGGAGATCGTCTTGCGGGCGAGCAGATCCTGTTCGTTGCCGAGCAGGACCTCCGAATGGGTGAGCAGGGTGAGCAGCTGCTGCTGGCGGGTGACGTTGCCGAGCACGGCGGAGATGCCGGTGTGCTCAAAGCTGCCGGTGCCGATCGCGGTGAAGGCGTCGGCGCAATAGGTGAGGAACTCGCCCGCCTGGCCGTTCTCGGTGCCGGTAAAGCGGAAGCGGCTCCTCCCTGGCCAATAGCCGGTGGAGCCGGTGGGGTGTAGACCAACGCGTCCGCGGCGAGATAGCCGGGATCGTCGTCATAGCCGCTGATCACCACCGTGGCGTTGGCGGCTGCCGGCACCACCGCGCCGAGCGCCAGGGCTGCGGCCATCAGGGCATTGCGCATCATCGTCTGTTCCCACCTGTCGTGGGGACGGGCGCTAGCGGGCGCGCGAGGAATGCCGCCAGCTTATCGACATTGGTGAATGAGCGGCTTTGGCACAGCCGTGCCGGGTTGGGACGGTGGCCCAAATTCCTCCCCGGAACGAGCATCGGGTTGGATTGCCCCCGGCAATCCAAGATCGTGCCGGGGGCACGATCGACCCGATGCTGGGGACCATTTGCGCGAACAAATGGTGGAGGGGTCGCCGCAGCATGCGGCGGTGTTCCCTGCCTAGAAC
>JAPJRE010000235.1 GCA_030824725.1 Sphingomonas sp. | reverse complement strand
AGCCTGCGCCTCAATTGCGTCCCGATCATCAACCTGTTCCCACGCACCAGCGAGCCGATCCGGCTCGATCATCTCCGCAGCGAGTATCTGCTGCAGGCAGACGCGCGGAGCCCTGCGTCGAGCGAGGTGCACAGCGTCACGGCCGTTACCCGCACCGCTGCCCTTGCCGGTGAGGCAGCCGTCGCGCACTATTTTCATATCGGCGCGGCGAAATCCCACGAAGCGTTGCGCTGGATCGCGCGCCGCCGTCCGGCCGGCGGCGGCCTCGAAGGGACCGAGATGATGCTGTCCTTCGTCGATGCCGAGCTGAACCCGCAATCGCCGGCCGAGACCGTGCTGTTCGCCCAGCTGCTCTGCACCAACCGCCGGCGTACCCGCGCACTCACCGAGGCAACGCCGCTGCAGATCGAGACCGACCTGCCCGTGCAGCGCATCGCGCTGACCGGCAGCCTCACCGCCGCCGAGGATCCGCCGCTCGGCGGCGCGCGGCTGTGGCAACTGGTCTCGCAGCTTTCGGTCAACAAGCTGTCGCTCGGCGGCGCGCGGCAGCTGGAGGCGCTGGGGCATATCCTGGAGCTCTATGCCGGCAGCCAGGACCAGACCGCCAGCCGCCGCCAGATCAACGGCATGTCTGCGCTGGAGACGCGGCAGATCGCGGCCCGGCTGCAGCACTGCTCGTGGCGACCGCTGGTGCGCGGGACCGACATCGAGCTGTGCGTCGAACCCGACAATTTCACCAGCGGCAGCGCGTTGCTGTTCGGGGCCGTACTCGAACAGTTCTTTGCGCTGCACGCCTCGATCAACAGCTTCACCCGCTTCGCACTGCGCCGGGCCACCGATCAGGAAAGATGGAAGGAATGGCCGAAACGGGTCGGCGCCAAGCCGCTTCTCTGAAAGCGCTGCTGCTGGCGCGCGCGGACCGGTTCGATGCGATGCAGGCGATGCGCCTGCTCCATCGCATCGCCGATCGCGAGGGGCTGCGCCTGCGGCTGCGGGGCAATACCCGCCTCGATTGCCCACCTGGCGGGCTCGAGCGGGTGACGCTCGCGACAGGCCGGACCGAGCACCCACCCGAGCTGCACGCCGTGCTCAACTATTGCACCCTCGCCGGTGCCAACGGCCCGCTGCCACCGCCGTTCAGCGAGGAAATCAACGCCCGGCTGCGCTATGACGACACCGCGCTCCGCGACTTTCTGGACATCTTCGTCGATCGCCTTGCCCGCCTCGATTTCGAGCGCGCCTGCGCCGTCCGCCCCGAACTCGCCGACCTCGTCGCCACCAAGTCCGCGCTCCGCCCGGCGGGGCTCGCGCTGCTCGGCATGGCCACGCACGGCATGGACCGCGCCGCTGCCGCCAGCGCCACGCCGACGGCGGAATCGCTGCTCGGGCTCGCACCGCTGCTGCACCAGGAGCCGCTGAGCGCGCATGCGCTGGAAAAGGCGGTGGCCGCCTGGACCGGGCTCGCTACTCGCGTGCGGCAGTTTCGCGGCAGCTGGATCGCGCTGGCGCGCGACGACCATAGCCGGCTGCAGCCCCGCCGCGGCAACAACCGGCTGGGCGAAACCGCCACGCTCGGTACCGCGGTATGGGATCCCGCTGCCGGCATCACGCTCGAGCTCGGCCCGATGCCGCTGGCGCGTGCCGAACACTTGCTGCCCGGGCGGACGGCGCATCGCAGCCTCGCCGGCCTCCTCCGCCGCATGATCGCGCCGACCCTGGATATTGCGTTGACCCTGCACGTCGAGCCGAAGACAGTGCCTGCCGCCCGATTGCCGGACGTGCGCCACCCCCCGGCCCGGCTCGGCTGGACCAGCCGGCTTGCCGGCACCTCGCCCTATCGCCGCGACGCGGGACAGCCGGCGCGCATCACCCTGCCACCCGGCTGGATCGCCGGCGCGCTGCCGTGATCCGCGTCGCCGCGCTGCTCGCCTGCCTCGGCCCCGCTCCGAAAGCGGCGCTGCAGCGCGCGATTCACGACTGCACCACCCGCGGGCAGCACGTGGTGGAGATCGAGCACCTGCTGCGCGAGCTCGTCGCCGATCCCGGCACCGATCTGGTCCAGGCGGTGGCCATGCATCGCGGCGATCCCGCAGCGCTCGCGGCCGAGCTCAAGGCCGCCATCGATCGCTTCGCCAGCGGGGGCAGCGAGGCGCCGAGCGTCTCGATCCGGCTCAGCCAGCTGCTCGAATCCGCCTGGCTGATCGCATCGGTCAACCACGGGCTGGCCAGAATCGGCTCGCTCTGCCTGCTGCGCGCGGCGATCGAGGACGTGCGCGTGCGCGAGTCGGTGCTCGCCGCCGCCCCCAGCCTGGCCGGGCTTCCCCGCCAGCAGCTTGCCGAGGCGATGCCGGCGCTGCTCGCCGCCACCCGCGAAGGCGGCACCGCACCCGCTGCCGGCCCGGCGATCGATGCCTATACGGTCGACCTCACCGAAGGCGCCCGCGCCGGCGCGCTCGATCCGGTGCTCGGCCGCGAGGAGGAGATCGAGCAGGTGACCGAGATCCTGCTGCGACGCCGCCAGAACAACCCGATCCTCGTCGGCCCGGCCGGCGTCGGCAAGACAGCGATCGTCGAGGGGCTGGCACAGCGCATCGCCGAGGGGCGCGTGCCCGCCGCGCTCGCTCGCCTCCAGGTCCGCGCGCTCGATCTCGGCGCGCTCCAGGCCGGCGCCAGGGTCCAGGGCGAATATGAGGAGCGGCTGCGTGCGATCCTCGACGCGGCCGGTCGCGAGGGCAGCGACTGGCTGCTGTTCATCGACGAGGCCCACATGCTGATCGGCGGCACCGGCGCGCCCGGCCAGCGCGACGCCGCCAACCTGCTCAAGCCGGCGCTCGCCCGCGGTGCGCTGCGGGTGATCGCCGCCACCACCTGGAGCGAATATCGGCGCCATGTCGAGAAGGACGCCGCGCTTTCCCGCCGGTTCCAGCCGGTGAAGGTGGCGCCGCCGGATTCGGCAACGGCCGTCGCGATCCTGCGCCAGCTCGCCCCGCGGCTGGAGGCGCATCACGGTGTGCGGGTCCTGGAGGAAGCGCTCGGCGCCGCGGTGCAGTTCGCCGAGCGCTACATGGCCGATCGGCAGCTGCCCGATTCCGCCATCTCGGTGCTGGACACCGCCTGCGCGCGGGTGGCGATCGCCCAATCGGATCGCCCGCGCGTGCTGATCGAGGCCGAAGCCCGCTGCGCCGCGCTCATCGCCGAACGCGATCGCATCGATGCGGAGACCGAAGCCGGCATCGCCCTGGCCGCTCCCACCGATCGGCTGGCGCGCGCCACCGAGCGTGCCGAGCGCCAGCGCGAGCGGATCGCCGCGCGCTGGGTGCAGGAGCGCCACATGGTCGAGCGCCTTCGCCAGCAGGGCGCTGCGCCGGATGCGCGCGACGCGCTGCGCGCCGAACTCGCCGAACTCCAGCGCACCGATCCGATGATCCCGCTGGCGGTCGACCGCCGCACGATCGCGGGCATCGTCGCGGGCTGGACCGGCGTGCCGGCCGAAGCGATGCTCGGCAACGCCACGCGGCGCGGCGCCGAGCTCCAGGCCGAGCTTCGCCGCCGCATCGTCGGCCAGAACGCCGCCATCGATACCATCGTCCGCCGCGTCCAGACCTTCCAGGCGGGCTTAGGCGATCCGGCCAAGCCGACCGGCGTGTTCCTGCTCTGCGGCCCGAGCGGCGTCGGCAAGACCGAGACCGCGGTGGCGCTCGCCGACCTGCTGTTCGGCGGCCGGCGCGCGTTGATCACGGTCAACATGTCCGAATATCAGGAGGCGCATTCGGTCTCCGGCCTCAAGGGCGCGCCGCCCGGCTATGTCGGCTATGGCCAGGGCGGCGTGCTGACCGAAGCGGTGCGCCGCCAGCCCTATTCGGTGCTGCTGCTCGACGAGATCGAAAAGGCGCATCCCGATGTGCTCGAGCTCTTCTACCAGGTGTTCGATCGCGGCGGGATCGAGGACAGCGAAGGCGTGCCGGTTGATTTCAGCCATGCGCTGATCCTGCTCACCTCGAATGTCGGCGAGAAGATCATCGCCCGGCCGCCGCGGCTGCGCGCCGCGCGCGACGCGGCGCTGCGCCGCGAGCTGCTCCGCCATTTCTCCCCCGCCTTTCTCGGGCGGCTGACCATCGTCCCCTATCGCCCGCTCGGCCCCGAGCAGATCGTCGAGATCGTCCGCCTCAAGCTCGGCCGCATCGCCGATCGCTTCGCCGCGGCCAATGGCGGCGAACTCAGCTGGGACCTGCCCGCCGCCGCCGCGGTCGCCGCCGAGGCGCAGCGCGAGGATGCCGGCGCGCGCGGCATCGATGCGATCCTCGAACACCGCATCCTCCCCGAGCTGTCCGATCTGATGCTCGACGGCCTCGCCAATCCCGCCGCCCCACGCTATGCCCATATCGGCACCGCGACGGGGGGCAGATTGTACGTCGAGCTGGCACCGTGACCGATCCCAGCTGGTCGCTCACCCTCGGCACGCCGCTGGGCGACGGGGTGCTCACCCTCACCAGCCTGGCCGGCACCGAGGCGATTTCGGAGCCCTTCGCCTTCACCCTGGTCGCCGCCATGGCGGGCGATTATGTCGATCCCGCCCAGCTGATCGGCCAGCCGGTGGCGATCGGGCTGATCGGCAGCGACGGCATCGCCCGCCGCTTTCACGGGCTCGTGCTGCGCATGGCCCAGGCGCATTCCACCTGCACGCTGGAGGTGCGCCCCTGGCTGTCGCTGCTCGGCTATGCGCAGAACAACCGCATCTTCCAGAACAAGTCGGTGCTCGACATCGTCAAGGCGGTGTTCGCCGACTATCCCGCCGCCGATTTCCGCGACGCCTGCGTGCTCGCCTATGATCCGATCGACTATTGCGTGCAGTTCGGCGAGACCGACTTCGCCTTCGTCCACCGCCTGCTCGAAGCGGCGGGCATCGCCTATTATTTCGAGCACGCCGAGTCCGCACACACGCTGGTGCTGCTCGACGACGGCGCCAATTTCCCCGCCTGCCCCAACGCCGCGACGGTGCCCTGGCTATCCCTGGGCGACGGCAGCGAATGGCTGAGCGACACCCGCATCGCCACGATCGAGCACCGCCAGGAACTGGTGCCCGACGGCTTCCGCACCGCCGACTATCATTTCGTCACGCCGTCGACGACCTTGCTCGGCACGGCGGGCGCGGGCCGGATCTACGAATATCCCGGCGGCTTCACCAAGAAGGACCAGGCCGATGCCGCCGCCAAGCGACGCGCCGAGGCGCTCGCCGCGCCGGCGGTGCTGCTCGCCGGCACCTCGCCGCTGCGCCATCTCGCCGCCGGCACGCGCTTCACGCTTTCGGGCTATCCCACCGCGGCGCTCAACGCGGCCTATGTGCTGCAATCGATCGAGCACCGCGCCGAGCGGCGGCACTATGCGAACAGCTTCACCGCCTTCCCCGCCGCGACGCCCTATCGCCCGCCGCGCCGCACCCCGCGCCCGAGCATCGCCGGCGCGCAGACCGCCAAGGTGGTGGGTCCGTCCGACAAGGAGATCTGGACCGACGAATATGGCCGGATCAAGGTCCAGTTCCCCTGGGACCAGGAGGGCAAGAGCGACGAGAACAGCAGCTGCTGGATCCGCGTGTCGCAGAGCTGGGCGGGCACCGGCTGGGGCGGCTTCACCCTGCCGCGGATCGGCCAGGAAGTGGTGGTGAGCTTCCTAGACGGCGACCCCGATCGCCCGCTGGTTACCGGCTGCGTCTACAATGGCGACAATCCGGTACCCTATGCGCTGCCCGACAACATGACCCGCACCACGCTCAAGACCCGCTCGACCCCGCAGGCGGAGGGCTTCAACGAGCTGCGCTTCGAGGACAAGGCGGGATCGGAGGAAATATTCCTCCAGGCGCAGAAGGACCTGACCGTCACCGTGCGCAACGACGCGACCGAGACGGTGAAGCAGAAGCGCAGCGTGACCGTGCAGGAAGGCGATGCGAGCTTCACGGTGAGCAAGGGCAACTGGACCACCAAGGTGGAGACCGGCAACGCCACGCATGAAGTGAAGGGCAACCGCACTGCAAAGGTGGAAGGCAATGCCGAGGAGACGATCAGCGGCAATCTGACGATAAAGGTCACCGGCAATGTGACGATCGAGGCCAGCGGCAGCTGCACGGTGAAGGCGACCGGCGCGCTGGAGGTGAAGGGCAGCACCAGCGTGGCGATCGAAGCCGGCACATCGCTGACGCTAAAGGGCGCGACCGTGGCGGTCAGCGCGAGCGGGACGGGGTCGTTCGATGGCGGCGGAATGCTGGAATTGAAGGGCGGGATGGTGAAGTTGAATTAACTTATTCAATAAATCTTCTGATAGAAAACTACATAATAACAGATCATTCTGCGAAATTATAATTTATAT
>JAPJRE010000234.1 GCA_030824725.1 Sphingomonas sp. | reverse complement strand
GCCCCGCGCGTCTCCGGCCCGTCGAGCACCAGCAGGCGGGCGGAGTCGCGCGGGGCGGCGGGGCGCAGCGCGATCCGCTCGTTCGGCAGTTCGAAATCGAAAAGGTCGACGTTCACGGGGTTTGCGCGATTACTTCTTCTTGGGCGCCGGCTTCTTCGCCGCCGGCTTGGCGGCCGGTGTCGGCTTGGCAGGCGCGGCCGGCCCCACCGGGATCAGCACCGGGGCGCCAGCGGCCGGCGCGGCCGGCGCCAGCGGCTGATAGGCCGGGGGATTGTCCGACTGGACATAGGCGTGGATGATCACGGTCGGGTGCTGCGGCGGCTCGCCGCGCTCGATCTTGTCGACCCATTCCATGCCCGAGATGACGCGGCCGAAGA
The DNA here is from genome assembly GCA_030824725.1 of Sphingomonas sp. Classification (GTDB taxonomy): domain Bacteria; phylum Pseudomonadota; class Alphaproteobacteria; order Sphingomonadales; family Sphingomonadaceae; genus Sphingomonas. Next base: position 5,989 of record JAPJRE010000234.1, on the reverse strand, counting down.
CGGTATAGTCGTGGTCGAACGCCAGCTTGGGCTGCATCATGATGAAGAACTGGCTGTTCGCGCTGTTCTCCGCCTCGGTCTTCTGCTCGGCGGTGGCATTGTCCGGGGCGCCGCGGCGGGCGGCCGAGACGGTGCCGCGCACGTGCGGCAGCGAGCTGAACTCGGCCGGCACGTTGGGCAGGTCCGAATCGCCGGTGCCGTCGCCCTTGGGATCGCCGCCCTGGGCGATGTTGTAGGGATCATCGACGACGCGGTGGAAGGTCAGGCCGTCATAAAAATGCTTGCGGGTGAGCGTCTTGATCCGCTCGACCATCTTCGGCGCCACGTCGGGGCGCAGCCGGATCAGCACGCGGCCGCCGGTCGACAGGTCCAGCACCCAGGTGTTCTCCGGGTCGGCGGGAACCAGGACCGAGGGGCGGGTGTTTGCGTCTGCATTGACGCCCTTGAACGGCTCGATGACGGGCTTGGGCTTGCCCCCGCCGCCCTGCGCCAACGCCGGCACGGCAAACAGCGTGGCGGCCATGGCGGCCATCGTGGCTAGCAAACGCATCGAACTTCCCACTCGCTTCTGGTGAATGCGCGGCTCTAGACCAATCGCCGGGCGCCGCAAAGCCCGGTGGCGGGACCTTTCGGTCAGTTGCTGCCCTTGCGGCCGAGCAGCTCGACGCGGGCGGCGACATCGGCCTCGACGGCCTCGGTCACGAAGCGATGGATCGGGCCGCCATAGATGGCGATTTCCTTGACCAGCCGGCTGGCGATCGGCTGGAGCGACACGTCGGCCATCAGGAAGACGGTCTCGATCCGGTCGTTGATCTGCTGGTTCATGCCGGCCATCTGATATTCGTATTCGAAATCGGCGACCGCGCGCAGGCCGCGCACGATCACGCTGGCGCGCTCGCGCTCGGCAAAGTCCATCAGCAGCGAATCGAAGCTGACCACCTCGATCGTGCCGGGCAGCCCCTCCACCTCGCGGCGGACCATCGCCATCCGCTCCTCGACGGTGAACATCGGCGACTTGGACGGATTGGTGGTCACGCCGATCACCAGCCGGTCGACCAGCTTCGCGCCGCGGCGGATGATGTCCATATGGCCGCGGGTGATCGGATCGAAGGTGCCGGGATAGACCCCGATACGGCTGTGCATGCGGCGTCTCCCCCCGGTCCTTACCGGTCGCGTTCGAGCGTGAAGCGCGCCACGTCGCGCAGCAGATCGGCCTCGGGGCCGAAGGCGTGGAGATGGGCGATCGCCTGATCGACCAGCATCCGCGCCTGTTCGCGCGCGCGATCGATGCCGAGCAGCGACAGGAAGGTCTCCTTGCCCGCCGCGCCGTCCTTGCCGAGCTTCTTGCCGACCAGTGCCTCGTCGCCCTCGGCATCGAGAATGTCGTCGACGATCTGGAAGGCGAGGCCGATATCGCGGGCATAGCCGCGCAGGCCCGTGCGGCCCTCGTGCGGCACGCGGCCCAGGATCGCGCCGCATTCGACCGCGCAACTGATCAGCGCGCCGGTCTTCAGGGCCTGGAGCCGGGTGACGGTGGCGAGGTCGAAGCTCGCCTTTTCCGCCTCCAGGTCCATCATCTGGCCGCCGGCCATGCCTGCGGGCCCCGAGGAGCGGGCGAGTTCGGATATTAGCTCGACCCGGACGAACGGGTCGGCATGCGTCGCCTCATGCGCGAGCAGCTCGAAGGCGAGATCGTGGAGGCAGTCGCCGGCCAGGATCGCGGTGGCCTCGTCGAACGCCTTGTGGACCGTCGGCTTGCCGCGGCGCAGGTCGTCATCGTCCATCGCCGGCAGATCGTCATGGATCAGCGAATAGACATGGATGCATTCGAGCGCGGTGGCGACGCGCGCCGCGCAGCTCTTGTCGACCGCGAACAGCTGGGCGGTGGCGAATACCAGCAGCGGGCGCAGCCGCTTGCCGCCGCCGATCGCGGCGTGGCGCATCGCGCGATACAAGTCGGCGCGGGGATCGTCGGGCACGTCGAGCAGCCGGTCGAACTGGGCGTCGATCTCGGCCGCGACCTGGCGCAGCGCCGATTCGAGCGCGAGCGAAGCGTGCGTCACGCTCGCCACGCCTCAGCCGGCCGCGAAGGGGGCGGTGCCGGCGGCGCGGCCGTCGGCATCGGTGCGGATCGCCTCGATCCGGGCCTGCGCCGCGTCGAGCCGCGCAGCGCATTGCCGGCGCAGCTGGTCGCCGCGCTCATAGAGGTCGATCGCCTCCTGCAGGGCCGCTTCGCCGCTCTCCAGCCGGCTCACGATCTTCTCCAGTTCCTTCAGCGCCTCTTCGAAGGAGAGCGCCGTGATGTCCGCTTGGGTAGCCATGCGCTCGCTATGCGGCAGGGTGGGGCCCGATGGCAACCGGGCCCCGCCATGTATTTACTGGCCGGCGGGCTTGGCGCCGGTGCGGTAGCGATCGAACCAGGCGAGGATCGCCGCAGCCTTGGCCGCCGACTGGCTGGGCCGGGCGGTGAAGCCGCCATGGCTGGCGCCGGGCACCTTCACCAGCGCGGTGGGCACGCCGCGGATCTGGAGCGCGGCATAATATTGCTCCGATTCGCTCACCGGGGTGCGATAATCCTCGCTCCCGACGACGACGAGCGTCGGCGTCTTGACGTTGCCCACCAGGCTGAGCGGCGAGCGGTTCCAGTAGCTCATCGGATCCTCCCAGGGCTGCTTGGCGAACCAGTAGCGCGAGGTGAAGCCCGTGCCGTCCATGGTCAGCGCCTCGCTGATCCAGTTGATCACCGGCTTCTGGGTGGCGGCGGCCTTGAAGCGGTCATTCTTGCCGACGATCCAGGCGGTGAGCACGCCGCCGCCCGATCCGCCGGTGACGAAGAGGTTGTCGGGATCGGCCACCCCCGACGCGATCGCGGCGTCGACCGCCGCCATCAGGTCCCCATAATCGTCGCCGGGATACTTCTTGTCGATCAGGTCCGCGAATTCCTCGCCGTACGAGGTGCTGCCGCGCGGGTTGGCATAGACCACCGCATAGCCGTGCGCGGCGTAGAGCTGGTAATCGGTCGAGAAGCCGGGGCCATAGGCGGTGTGGGGGCCGCCATGGATTTCGAGGATCGTCGGCACGCGGGTGCCGGGCTTCACCCCGGGCGGGGTGACCAGCCAGGCGTCGATCTTGCGGCCGTCGGGCGCGGTCACCGCGAGCGGGGTCACCGGTGCGAGTGTCTTGGCGGCCAGGACGGTGTCGTTGAGATGGGTGAGGCGCTTGCCGTTCACATAGATGTCGGCCGGGTGCAGCGCGTCGCCGCCGGTATAGGCGATGGTGCCGCCGGCCGAGACGGTGAAGTCGCCGCCGGTATAGGGCCGGTCGAGCCCGCCGCCGGTGAGGCCGGTCGCTACCGTGCTGACCTTGCCGTCGAGCCCGATGCGGGCGACCTGCTTGCGGCCGTGATCGTCATAGGAGACGAACAGGCTGCGGCCGTCCTTTGCCCACACCGCGCTGTCGATGCTCTTGTCCAACGCGGCAGTGAGCGAACGGCTGCCGCTGCCGTCGCGGTTCATCACATAGAGCTGGGTGTTCTGGAAGCTGCGATGCGTGTCGTCGAAGCCGAGATAGGCGATGCGGGTCCCGTCGGGCGAGAGCACCGGCGCGGCATCGGGGCCGTAGCGCTTGGTGATCTGGGTCAGCGTTCCGGAGGTGACGTCGACGGCGTAGATCTCGCGGTCGTTCGGCTCGCGCTCCCAATCCTTGCGGCGGTTGCTGCCGAAGTAGAGCGTCCGCCCATCGTTCGACCAGGCGAGCGGGCCGGCATCGTCGAACTTGCCGAACGTCACCTGGCGCGGCGCGCCGCCGTCCGCCGCAACGACGAAGAGATGGTCCGAACCGGGCTTGAGATAGCCGCCGCCATCGGCGCGGTAGGTGACGCGGTCGATGATCTCCAGCGGCTCGGCCCATTTGGCACCCTCGGGCTTGGGTGGCTGGCTGCCGAGCGTCATGCCTTCGCCGGGCACGGTCATGGTGTAGGCGATCTGCCTGCCGTCCGGCGACCAGGCGATGCCCTGCGGGCTGTCCGGCAGGCCGGTGATGCGCACGGTGGCGCCGGTAGCGATCCAGCGGACGAACAGTTGCGGCGCTCCGCCCTCGGCGCTGGAGACATAGGCGAGGCGGGTGCCGTCGGGCGACCAGCGCGGCTGGCTGTGCGATCCGGTGCCGGCGACCAGCGGAATCTGCTGGCCGGTCTTCACGTCGACCAGCCAGATGCTGGCGCGGCCGCGATCGGTCATGATGTCGGCCGACTGGCGGACATAGGCGACCTTGGTCCCGTCCGGGCTGATCTGCGGGTCGCTCGCCTGCTCGAGCGCAAACAGGTCGCTGCCGGTGAACAGGCGGGTGGGGCCGTCCTGCGCGAGTGCGGCTGCGGGGATCGCGGCGCTGAGGAGAAGAGCGAGGGAGGCGAGGCGCATGAAGGTCTCCGGCAGGACAGGTGCGGCATCGTGTTCGGGCGCGCGGCGCTTGGCAAGTCGTTACGAGGACAATGGACGGCAGTATGATTGCCGCCATTGGCACCCTGCGCCTAGGCCTGCGTTGGGAAGCGCGAAGGAGACTTGCAGATGTTCGAAATCATCAATCCCGCGACGGGCGAGGCCGTCGATCGCATCGCCGAGCTGGACGATGCCGGGATCGAGGCGGCGCTGGCCCGCGCGGCGGCCGGGTACAAGCAGTGGCGCGAAACCTCGATCGAGACGCGCACCGCGCTGCTGACCAGCATCGCCGATGCATGGGAGGCCGACAAGCAGCACCTCGCCGAACTGGCGGTGCGCGAGATGGGCAAGACGATCACCGCCGGCCTTGCCGAGGTGGAGAAGTGCATCTCGGGCTTCCGCCATTATGCCGAGCATGGTCCCGCCTATCTGGCGCCCACGACCGTCAAGACGCCGACCGGCCATGCCGTCGCGCGCTGGCTGCCGCTGGGGCCGGTGCTGGCGGTGATGCCGTGGAATTTCCCCTATTGGCAGGCGGTGCGCTTCCTCGCGCCGACGATCCTCGCGGGCAACGTGGCGCTGCTCAAGCATGCGTCCAACGTGCAGGGATGCGCGGCGGCGATGGAGGAGATGGCGCGCAAGGCCGGGGCGCCCGAGGGGCTGTTCCAGAACCTCGCGATCAAGTCCGGCAAGGTCGATGCGATCATCGCCGACAAGCGGGTCGTCGCGGTGACGCTCACCGGTTCGGAAGGCGCCGGTGCCAAGGTGGCCGAGGCCGCCGGTCGCGCGCTCAAGAAGGTGGTGCTCGAGCTGGGCGGCTCGGACCCGTTCATCGTCATGCCCTCGGCCGATCTCGACGCGGCGGTGAAGACGGCGGTAACCGCACGCGTGCAGAATGCCGGGCAGAGCTGCATCTGCTCGAAGCGGATGATCGTCCATGCCGAGGTGTATGACGCGTTCCTGGAGAAGTTCGTCGCCGGCATGGAAGCGGTGAAGATCGGCGATCCGATGGATCAGGATACGGTGATGGGGCCGCTCTCCAGCGTCCAGCAGCGCGATACCGTGCTGGAGCAGGTCGCCAAGGCGCAGGCGGCGGGCGCGAAGCTGCTGACGGGCGGCACGAAGATCGAGCGCGAGGGCGCATGGATGACGCCGGGCGTGCTGGTCGACCTCGATCCCGAGAGCGACGTCGCCAAGGAGGAGATCTTCGGGCCGGTCGCCGCCGTCTACAAGGTGGCGGATATCGACGCGGTGATCGCGCTGGCGAACGACGTGCCGTACGGGCTGGGATCGTCGGTATGGACGCAGGACGAGGCCGAGGTGGAGCGGTTCGCCCGCGACATCGAGGCAGGGATGACCGCGGTGAATTCGCTGCTCGCCTCGGTGCCGGGTGCGCCGTTTGGGGGCATCAAGCTTTCCGGCCATGGCCGCGAGCTCGGGCCGTGGGGGCTGCACGAGTTCATGAACCTGAAGGCGGTGATGTTTGGTGGTGGGAAGGCTGGGGATTGAGCTTCCCGCCCTATAGCCCCTCCCCTTCAGGGGAGGGGTTGGGG
>JAPJRE010000233.1 GCA_030824725.1 Sphingomonas sp. | reverse complement strand
GAGCCCAAGCGCCCGGTTGTCGTCGACGAGGAAGACGCCAAGCCGGCCAAGCCCGCGCCCAGGCGCGGCGCCAAGGAAGAGGACCAGGCCGATGCGAAGCCCGCCAAGCCGGGGGCGCGCAAGGGTGCGAAGCCCGAGGACGATGCCGACGCCAAGCCGGTGAAGGGCAAGAAGCCCGAGCCCAAGAAGCCGGACCCGAAAAAGGCCGAGCCCGAGCGCGTCTGGGTGCAGGTGGCGAGCGGCGCCAACGAGTCGACCGTCGACCGCGCCTGGAAGGGCGTCGCGGCCAAGGCGCCTAAGCTGCTCAAGGCGCGCGGCGGCTGGTGGATGCCGTTCAAGGCGACCAACCGCATCGTCACCGGCCCTTTCAAGACCAGCGGCGAGGCACAGGCCTTCGTGAACAAGCTGGCCGGGGAGGGCGTCTCGGCGTTCGTCGTCACCAGCGAGGCGGGGCAGAAGGTCAGCAAGATCGCGCCTTGACCCTTCGCAAGGCCGTCCGGCTGGGCTAGGGCGCGCGGGTGAAACAGCTTTCCTCCTGGGCCTGTATGCCCGGCCAGACGCGCGGGCGCCTCCATGCGGAAGCGGGCGGCGGCGCCCGCGGCCCGCGCGACGCCTTCCAGCGCGACCGCGACCGGATCATCCATTCGATCAGCTTCCGCCGGCTGCGCCACAAGACGCAGGTGTTCCTCGCCCCCGATGGCGACCATTTTCGCGTGCGGCTCACCCACAGCCTTGAGGTCGCGCAGATCGGCCGGGCGATCGCCCGCTCGCTGGGGCTGAACGAGGACCTTACCGAGGCGCTGTGCCTTGCGCATGACATCGGCCATCCGCCCTTCGGCCATGCCGGCGAGGATGCGCTGGAGGCGGCGCTGGCGGGGAAGGGCGGCTTCGACCATAACGGCCATACGCTCCGCACGCTGACCCTGCTCGACAGCCCTTATCCTTCGTGGAACGGGCTCAACCTGACCTGGGACACGCTGGAAGGCCTGGCCAAGCACAACGGCCCGATCCACGAACCGCAATGGGCGCTGGCCGCCGCCGATACGGAGTTCCCGCTCGAGCTCGACAGCTGGCCCTCGCTCGAGGCGCAGGTCGCGGCGATCGCCGACGACATCGCCTATGACAATCACGACATCGACGACGGGCTGCGCGCCGGGCTGCTGACGCTCGACCAGATCATGGCCGTGCCGATGATCGCCGCGGCCTGGGCGGATGTGCAGGCGCGCTTTCCCGGCGTGGGTGCCAAGCGGCTGACCGGCGAGCTGATCCGCTCGCAGATCGGGCTGATGGTCAACGACTTCATCGGCGAGACGCGGGCGCGGATCGCGGAGTCGGGGGTGGAGACGGTCGACGACGTGCGGAAGGCCGGGCGCTGCCTGGCGGGCTTCTCGCCCGCGATGCGCGACGCCGAGCGCGGGCTGAAGCGGTTCATGTACGCGAACCTCTACCACCATCCGAGCCAGCTGGCGGCGGCGGCCTCGGCGCGGCAGGTCGTGTCGGGGTTGTTCGCGGGCTATGTTGCCGACCCAGGCCTGATGCCGACGGAATGGCGCGAGGCGCTGCCCGCGGAGGAGCCGTGGCGCAGCCGCCATATCGGCGACTTCATCGCCGGCATGACCGATCGCTACGCGATCGCGCGCTACCGCGAGGTCTGCGGTACGATCGACCTGCCCGAGGGCTTCTAGGGGCAGATCCTCCCCCTTGCGGGGGAGGATCTGCCGTTGTCAGAACGCCGCGCTTACCGAGAACACCACCTGGCTCCCCGCGATGGTCGAGCCGTCCTTGGTGCTGGAGAAATTGGGCAGCAGATACGCGCTGTCGCGCTTGGTGATGCTGGTGTCGACATAGGCGACGCCGAGCACCACCTTGCCCAGCGCCAGGTCTGCGCCGACCAGCCAGTCGGCATAGCTGCCCGTGGGCGCGACGCTGGTGCCGTTGGGGCCGAGGCCCTTGTTGCCGTCCGAATAGCCGAGATGCGCCTTGAGCGTGATCGGGGTCTTCGGCACCGCGGTGCTGATGTCGCCCCAGATATAGAGATTGTCTTCCTTGTCGCCTTCCTTGCTCTCGGGCGTGTTGCTCCAGTTGCCGAGCGCTTGCTGCGACGGTGCATAGGCAACGCCGGCGAGTGCCGAGACCGGCCCGATCGTGCCGCTGAGCTTCACATAGGGCTCGGCGAAGTCGGTCTTGGAGGCGCCGCCCGGATACATGTACCAGGTGACGCCCACGTCGAGCGCCGCCCCGCCGCCGATCGGCATCTTGTAGCCGCCGACCAGATCCAGTTCCATGTTGGCGCCGCCGAACGTGCCCCAGCCGGACAGGTTCGAGCCCCAGACCGAACCGTAGAGGCCGCTTTCGTGGGAGACGGTGAGGCCGCCTTGGACTGCCATTTCCTTGTCCGACTGCGAAACGCCGCGGAAGCGATAGTCGGATACGAGCGCGACGCTGCCCGACACGGTGACCGGCGGCGGCGTATCAGTCTCCTGGGCGAAGGCCGGGGAGGAGAGGCCGAGCAGGGCTGCGGCGGCAAGACGAATCTTCATGGAACATTCCCTCTCGGTGTCGAGTGAAAGTTCCAGCCTGCGTCGGTGCGGTGTTCCATTCTGAACGACGGGACTATCGCACCTGCCGACATCTTCGCGCTGCACCATTTCCGCCCCTTTGCTCAATTGTAATAAAACATTGCTGACGGTAAATTCTGTGGCGGGAGCAATTTTTCGTTACAGCCGTGCAAGTGTGAGGAAAATTCATGGGGATAAGCCTCTGGGTCAGGAGAGATGCCCAACCATGAGGAGCGTTGCCGTGAAGCTCGCCACCGTCGCGCTGCTCGCAACGCCACTGGGTGCCGCACCGGCGGCTGCCCAGTCCCTCCACCAGACCGATGAGCGGGTGTGGATGCCCGCCGGCAAGAGTCAGGTCGTCACCTGGCGCATCAAGGGCCATCAGGCCGAGACGGCGCAGGCGCACCACCAGGCCGGCAAGCACCAGCATCTGCTGCCGCGCAAGGCGCCGTTCGACAATGCCCGGCGCGACGATGCCGGCAGCGCGGCCGACGCCAGCGGCTGATTACAGTTTCCGTCCCCCCAGAACGGAAAGCCCCGCGGTCGCTCGTCGATCGCGGGGCCACTTTTTTGGCAGACCTGGCGGCTTCCGGCACGTCCCCCCGAAACGAAAGGACCCCGCGCTCGCCTGACGAGCACGGGGCCTTTCGCCGCGGAAGCCGGCGGATCGCTTAGCGCGACGCTACCTGGACCTTGGTCGCCGTCGGGACGCGGAACGACACGCGGGTGCCGGCAGCGTTGCCGTCGACCCAGCCGTTGCGCACGACGAGGCGGAAGCTCTGGTTGCCCGGCTTGGCAACGCCCTCGAGGATCTGCGCACCGTTCTTGGCGGTCGAGGTGTAGGTGTAGGTCACGCCGTCGCGGGTGAAGCTGCGCGTGTCAGCGTTGTCGGCTGCAGCGAAAGCGGGGGCGGCGGCAAACAGGGTAGCGGCGAGTGCGATGGTGAAACGGGTCACGATCTTTCTCCTTCGTGGGGCCAAAAGAGCCAGATCGGCATCCTTCGTATGTTCTTGATAGACAATTTGTTGCGCTGCAGCAGATTCGACAACCGCAAAGGACGGGGGGCATGGTTGCACGCCGCGCAACTGTACGCCCATGGGACGAATGGTTGCCGGATGCGACCAAGCGTTGGCGCTGGCACACTTCTGCGACAGCTTGCGCGTATAGCAGGGGCACGTCAGCGGAGAGTGTCCCGATGGCCGATATGAGTATCGCGTGGAACCGTTTCGGCCTGGGCGCCCGGCCCGGCGAGGCGATGGACGCAGCGCCGCGCGCCTGGCTGGCGCGGCAGCTGGCGCATTATGCCGCGGTCCCGCCGGCGCTTGCGGGGCAGAAGGGCAGCGCCACGCTCGTCGCCGAATTCGTCACCTATCGCGACGCGCTCGGGCGGTTGCGCAAGGCCACCGCCTCCGCGCCGGCCCCGCCGCCTGCCGCCGCGATGCCCCCGGCCGCCCCGGCGGGGGCGATGGCCCCGCGCGTGCCGATCCCGCCGATCGTGCAGCTCGGCGACGACCCGGCCGCGCTGCTGCGCAAGCAGTTCGGGCAGCAGAGCCGCGAGCTCTACAACCAGGCGGTGACGGCGCGGGCGCTCGCCGCGCTCCAGTCGCCTGCGCCCTTCGCCGAGCGGCTGGTGCATTTCTGGGCCAATCACTTTGCCGTCTCGGGCGACAAGATGGAGGTGGCCAACCTCGCCGGTGCCTTCGAGTTCGAGGCAATCCGCCCGTATGTGATGGGCAGCTTCCGCGACATGCTGTTCGCGGTGGAGCGGCATCCGGCGATGCTGCTGTTCCTCGACCAGGCGGTGTCGGTGGGGCCGAACAGCCCGCTGGCAATGCGCGCCGCCAATCGACCGAACCTGCGCCGCAACCTCGGCCTCAACGAGAATCTCGCGCGCGAGATCCTGGAATTGCACACGCTCGGCGTCCGCACCGGCTACAGCCAGGCGGACGTCACCGAGTTCGCCCGCGCGATGACCGGCTGGACGGTCGCCGGCTTCGGTCGCGGACCGGTCGCCAAGTTCACCGGCGGCCGCCCGGGCGACTTCGTCTTCGCCGATGCGCTGCACGAGCCGGGCGCGCGTACCATCCTCGGCCAGCAATGGCCGCAGGCGGGCGAGGCGCAGGCGGCGGCGGTGCTCGACCATCTCGCCACGCACCCCGCCACCGCCCGGCACATCGCCACCAAACTCGCGCGACACTTCGCCGGCGACGATCCGCCGCCCAAGCTGGTCGCGCGGCTGGAGGCGAATTTCCGCAAGACCGGGGGCGACCTGCCGAGCCTCTATCGCACCCTGATCGCCGCGCCCGAATGCTGGGCGCCGGGGACGGTGAAGTTCAAGTCGCCCTGGGAATGGTCGATCTCGGCGATGCGCGCGGTCGGCACCCGGCAGCTCCAGCCGAACGCGGTGCCGGGGCTGATGTACCAGCTCGGCCAGCCGGTGTGGAAGCCGGGCTCGCCGGCGGGGTGGGACGACGTGACGGGCGCCTGGGCCGGGCCGGACGCGGTGCTGCGCCGCGTCGAGGCCGCCGAGCGGATGGCGCAGCGCACCCGCGACCAGATCGACCCGCGCGCCCGCGCCGCCGCGATGTTCCCGGCGGCGCTGAGCCCCGCCACCGCCCAGGCGATCGCGCGGGCGGAAAGCAACAGCCAGGGGGTCGCACTCCTGCTCGTCGCGCCCGAGTTCCTGCGGAGATAGCGTCATGATGCTCCACCGTCGCCACTTGCTCGCCGCCGGCGCCACCGCGCTGATGGTTTCGCCGCTGGGCGCGCGCATGGCCTTCGCCGCCGCGCCGACCGAGCGCCGCTTCGTCTTCCTCCTCCAGCGCGGCGCGGCCGATGGGCTGGGCATCGTCGCACCCGTGGGCGACCCCGCCTATGCCGGCGCGCGCGGCGACCTTGCCGCCGACTTTGCCAGCGCGCCCAGGCTGGACGACCTGTTCGCGCTGCACCCGGCGATGCCGAACACGCTCGGGCTCTACCAGGCGAAGCAGGCGCTGTTCGTCCATGCGGTCGCCTCGCCGTACCGCGACCGCTCGCATTTCGACGGGCAGAATGTGCTCGAGACCGGCGGCGCCTCGGCCTATCAGCTCAAGGACGGCTGGATGAACCGGCTGCTCCGCCTGCTGCCCACGCAGGACAAGGCGATCGCGCTCGCCGCCGCGGTGCCGATGGCGCTGCGCGGCAGCGTCGAGGTGGCGAGCTATGCGCCCTCCTCGCTGCCCGAGGCCTCGGACGACCTGCTTGGCCGGGTGACCGCGATGTACGAAGGCGACCGCCAGCTCCACCCGCTGTGGCAGGAGGCGATGGCGACGCGGATGCTCACCGGCGACCTCGGCAGCGATGGCGGCAAAAAGGCCGCGGACACCGGCACGCTGGCGGCCAAGCTGCTCTCGGCGCCCGGCGGCGCGCGGATCGCGATGATCGAGACCGGCGGCTGGGACACCCATTCGGGCCAGCGCGGACGGCTGGGCGGGCAGCTCAAGGGCCTCGACGCGATGGTTGCGGCGCTGAAGGCGGGGCTGGGGCCGCATTGGGACAACACGCTGGTGGTGGTGGCGACCGAGTTCGGACGGACGGTGAAGGCCAACGGCACCGGCGGCACCGATCACGGCACCGGCTCGGTCGCGATGCTGTTCGGCGGCGCGGTGCAGGGCGGCCGGGTGCAGGCCGACTGGCCGGGGCTGGGCGACGCGGCGCTGTACGAGGGGCGCGACCTGAAGCCCACGACGGCGCTCGACGTGCTGATCGCGAGCGCGGTGTCGCGGCATTTCGGGCTGGCACCCGCGGGGACGGCGAAGGCGCTGTTCCCGGCGATGACCGCTGCGGCGGGGATGGAGGGGTTGGTAA
>JAPJRE010000232.1 GCA_030824725.1 Sphingomonas sp. | reverse complement strand
CCCAGCGCACCGCATTGGCACTGGTCAGGATCAGCGCATCATGGGCCGCCGGATCCGGGACATCCCATGCCAGCGGCCGCGTCTCGAACAGCGGCAGCCGGATCGCGGTGCGCCCGCGTCCTTCCACGGCAGCGGCGGTGATGCGGTTGCCGGGCTCGGGCCGCAGCACCGCGATGGCGCGGCTCATCCGGCGAACAGCGCGCGCACCGCCTCGGGCGCGCGGTCGAGCAGGTCGCGGGCGAGCGTCGCGGGCAGCATCGCGTCCTCCGGCGCGCCTTCGATCATGCCGTGGACATGCGCGCTGCCGTCGGCCGCGTAGAGCTCGGCCTCGATGGTGAGGATCGCGCCTTCGATCGTCGCCAGCGCGGCGACCGGCGAATGGCAGTCCGCCATCAGCGCGGCGAGCAGCGCGCGCTCGGCCAGCACGCAGGCGCGCGTTTTCGGATGATCGATCGCCGCGAGCAGCCCGAGCATGCGCGAATCGTCGGCGCGGGCCTCGATCCCCACCGCCCCCTGCGCCGGCGCGGGCAGCATGACGTTGGTGGGTACGACATGGCCAACATCGAACCGCCCGAGCCGCTCCAGCCCCGCCGAGGCGAGCAGCGTCGCATCCGCCTCGCCCGCCGCCAGCTTGGCGAGCCGCGTGTCGACATTGCCGCGGAACAGCACGGTGGTCACGTCCGGCCGGTGCCGCTTCACCTGCGCGGCGCGGCGCGGCGAGGCGGTGCCGATCACCGCACCGGGCTTGAGCGCGGCGAGCGATTCGGCGCCGACCAGCCGGTCGCGGACATCGGCGCGGGGCAGCATCGCGGCGATGGCGATCGCTTCGGGGCGGACCGTCTCGACATCCTTCATCGAATGCACCGCGCAGTCGATCTCGCCCGCCAGCAGCGCGCGATCCAGCTCCTTGGTCCACAGCGCCTTGCCGCCGATCTCGGCGAGCGGGCGGTCCTGCACCTTGTCGCCGGTGGTGCGGACGATAACGATCTCGCCCTCGATGCCGTGCGCGGCCTTGAGCGCGTCGCGCACCATATGGGCCTGGGTAAGGGCGAGCGGCGACCCGCGCGTGCCGATGCGAAGTGCAGTCATGGGCGTGGTGCTAGGGTCGTGCGGAGAGGACGGCAATGGGGGTCTTCGCGGATCCAAACGCCCTCCGCCTCTGGACCCTGCCGCCAAGCGGCTTAGATGGGATGCATGGCACTCATCCTCGGACTTGAATCGAGCTGCGACGAAACTGCGGCGGCCCTGGTGACCAGCGACGGCACGATCCGCGCGCACAAGCTGGCGCGCCAGGAAGAGGCGCACCGGCCCTATGGCGGCGTGGTGCCCGAGATCGCCGCGCGCGCGCATGTCGAGATGCTGGGGCCGCTGGTCGAGGCGGCGCTGGAAGAGGCAGGCGTGACGCTGGCCGATGTCGACGCGATCGCGGCCACCGCCGGCCCCGGGCTGATCGGTGGCGTGATGGTGGGCCTCGTCACCGGCAAGGCGCTGGCGCTCGCCGCAGGCAAGCCGCTGGTGGCGGTCAATCATCTGGAGGGCCACGCCCTGTCGCCGCGGCTCGGCGACCGGAGCCTCGACTTTCCCTATCTGCTGCTGCTCGTATCGGGCGGGCATTGCCAGCTGCTGCTGGTCGAGGGCGTCAACAACTACCGCCGGCTCGCCACCACGATCGACGACGCGGCGGGCGAAGCGTTCGACAAGACCGCCAAGCTGCTCGGCCTCGGCTTTCCCGGCGGCCCGGCGGTGGAGAAGGCCGCCGAGCGGGGCAATCCCAAGGCGGTGCCGCTGCCGCGTCCGCTGGTCGGGTCGGGCGAGCCGCATTTCTCCTTCGCGGGCCTCAAGAGCGCGGTTGCGCGGGCGGTGAACGACTATAGCGCCGAGGATCTTGCCGCCTCGTTCCAGCAGGCGGTGGTCGATTGCCTGGTCGATCGCACCCGGCTGGCGCTGGCGGTCACCCACCCCACCGCGCTGGTCGTGGCAGGCGGCGTCGCCGCCAACACCGCGGTGCGGACGGCGCTGGAGGCGCTGGCAGCCGAGCACGCCCTGCCCTTCGTCGCACCACCCTTGTGGCTGTGCACCGACAATGCCGCGATGATCGCCTGGGCCGGCGCCGAACGCTTCGCGCAGGGCCTTACCGATCCGCTCGACGTACCCGCGCGGCCCCGCTGGCCGCTCGACCCCGATGCGGAAAAGGTGCGCGGCGCGGGAGTGAAGGCATGAACATCGGGGTGATCGGCGGCGGCGCGTGGGGCACCGCGCTCGCACAGGTGGCGGCGCGCGGCGACGCGCCGGTATTGCTCTGGGCGCGCGAGCCCGACGTCGTCGAGAGCGTCAACACGCTCCACGAGAACCGCCAGTTCCTCGCCGGGGTGCCGCTTTCGCCCAGCATCCGCGCGACTGGCAGCCTGGGCGATCTTGCCGGCTGCGACGCGCTGCTGGTGGTGGCGCCGGCGCAGCATGTCCGCGCGGTACTGGCGGAGACAGCGGTGGGCACCACGCCGCTGGTGCTGTGCGCCAAGGGCATCGAGGCGGGGACGCGGCTGCTGGTCGGCGAAGTCGCGCGCAGCGTCGCGCCCCAGGCCCCCATCGCGGTCCTTTCTGGCCCGACCTTCGCCCATGAGGTGGCTGCCGGCAAGCCGACGGCGGTAACGCTCGCCTGCGAGGATGCCGAGCTGCGCACGCGGTTGACCGAACGCCTCGGCGCCCCCGCCTTCCGGCCCTATGCCTCGGCGGACGTGGTCGGCGCGGAAATCGGCGGCGCGGTGAAGAACGTGCTCGCCATCGCCTGCGGAGTCGTGGAGGGGGCGGGCCTCGGCCTCAACGCGCGGGCAGCGCTGATCGCGCGCGGCTTTGCCGAGATGACCCGGTTCGGGCTCGCGCGCGGGGCCCAGGCGGAAACGCTGACCGGGCTCTCCGGGCTCGGCGACCTGGTGCTGACCTGCTCGTCGACCAATTCGCGCAATTTCTCACTGGGCGTCGGCCTCGGCCAGGGCCGCAGCGCCACCGCGCTGCTGTCCGACCGCAAGACCGTGGCGGAAGGGGCCTTCACCGCGCCGGTGCTGCGCGAGGCAGCGGCCGAAGCGGGTGTTGAGATGCCGGTCACCCTGGCGGTCAACGCGCTGTTGGAGGGCGCACCGGTGGGAGCGGTCATCGAGGCGCTGCTCGCCCGCCCGCTCAAGGCGGAGGGGCTTCCCAGCGCCTGAAGCCAGCCGAGCAGTGGCGAAAGCGCCCTGAATCAGCCTCTTGGCGGGGGCGCGCGATGCGGTAAGCAGGCGCGATGGAAAAGCCTGCAAAGCCGGGCCAGCAGGTGCTGGTCGCGCTCCGCCGAAAGATCGCCGACGGCACGATCAAGCCCGGCGACCGGATCGCCGAAATTCCCACGGCCGCGGCGCTGGGCGTGTCGCGGATGCCGGTGCGCACGGCGCTGCGCGCGCTGGAGCATGAAGGGCTGGTCGAGAAGCTCGGCGCGCGCGGCTACACGCCCCGCGCGATCGACGCCGCGGCGATCACCGGCGCCATCGAGGTGCGGGGGGTTCTGGAAGGACTGGCCGTGCGGCGGGTGACCGAACGCGGCCTGACCGACGCGGAGCAGGCGCGGCTCGAAGCGATCCTGGCGGAGGGCGACGCGCTGTTTGCCAAAGGGCATCTCGGCGACGGCGACCTGGATGGCTTCTATCGCTACAATCTCGCCTTCCACGACCTGCTGATCGCGGCGAGCGGCAATCCGTCGATCTGCCACGCACTCGGCCGCAACAACCACCTGCCCTTCGCCTCCGCGGCGGCGCTGGTGCTGGATTGGAGCGATCTGGAGGGCGAATATCGCCACCTGCGGGCCGCGCATGCCGAGCACCGCGCGGTCTACGCCGCAATGCGCAGCGGCGACGGCGCCCGGGCGGAGCGCCTGATGCGCGGGCATGCGGCGGTGGCCGTCGCCAATCGGCGCGCCTTCCGCATGCTGGCGGAGTGACGTTGGGCTAGAGCAATCCCAGCCCGGCAAGCTCGCCCATCAGCGCGGGCGGCAGTTCGTCGGCACCGCCGTCCAGATTGCCCAGGTCCGGCGGCGCATCGGCGGCCTCCAGATAGCGCCACCCCTGGTGCGCGCGCTTGGGCCGCGCCTGGACCAGCACCAGCCCCGGCTCGAGCAGGATCGCGGTGCGCCCGCCCTCCGCTTCCCCAAAGCCGAGAATCGGCGAGCGGCCGACAAGCTGGTGCTTGAGAATCCAGAACAGCGAGCCGCCGTCGATCTCCGCGTGCCGCTTGGGCAGATAGCGCGTGGTCAGCGCGACGCCGCCCGCGGCCGCGCGCGCCTCGAGCCGGGACCGCAGGAAATCGACGCTGTCGCAGGCAAAGGCGACCTTGGTGAGATGGAGTGGCACGCCGCCGATTTGGGCAATCCCCGCCCCGCGATCAAGTCAGCCGCCCAGCCCCACCAGCGTCGCCAGGCCGAGGAAGGAGAAGAATCCCATCACGTCGGTCATCATCGTGACGAACACCGCCGAGGATACCGCGGGGTCGACGCGCAGCCGGTCCAGCGTCACCGGGATCAGCACCCCCGAAAGCCCCGCGATCACGTTGTTGATCACCATCGCCGCCGCGATCACGACCGCCAGCCACGGAATGCCATAGACCAGCATCGTCCCCGCCCCGATCGCCAGCCCCAGCGAGGCGCCATTGGCGGCGGCGATCCGCAGCTCGCGCCAGATCATCCGCAAGGTGTTCGATTCGGTGAGCTGGTTGGTGGCGATCGCGCGGACCACCACCGCCAGCGTCTGGGTGCCGGCATTGCCGCCCATGCCCGAGACGATCGGCATCAGCACCGCGAGCAGCGCGAACTTGGCGATCTCGCCCTGGAACAGCCCGACCACCGAGGCGGCCAGCATCGCCGTGCCGAGATTGACGAACAGCCAGGTCAGCCGGGTGCGCACCGTCAGCAGCACCGGCTCGTTGATGTCGCCTTCGCCCGCGCCCGACAGGCGCAGAATGTCCTCGCCGGCTTCCTGCGAGATGATGTGGACGATGTCGTCCACCGTGATCATGCCGACCAGCCGCCCGCTGAGATCGACCACCGCGGCCGAGATCAGCGCGTATTTCTGGAAGCGCAGCGCCACTTCCTCCTGGTCCATGTCGATCGGGATCAGCGTCTGCTCGCGCTTCATCACGTCACTGATCGCGATACCGCGCGGGGTCCGCAGGATCCAGGAGAGCTCGCAGGTGCCGATCGGCTTGTGCGAGGGATCGACGACGAAGATTTCCCAGAAATCGGTGGTCAGCGCGTCATTGCCGCGCAGATAGTCGAGCACATGGCCGACGGTCCAATGCTCGGGCACCGCGATCAGCTCGCGCTGCATCAAGCGGCCGGCGGATTCCTCGGGGTAGGAAAGCGCCTCCTCGATCGCTGCGCGATCATCGGGGTCGAGCGCGCGCAGCACCTCGCGCTGGTCCTCGACGTCCATGTCCTCGATGATCGCGACGGCGTCGTCGGTATCCAGCTCGGCGGCGAGGTCCGCGACCTGGTGCGGCTCGAGCGCATCGACCAGCGCCTCGCGCACCCAGTCGTTCATCTCGGCGAGCACGTCGCCGTCGATCAGGTCCGAAATCGCGGTGACCACGTGGGCGCGCCGCTCGGACGGCACCAGTTCGATCAGGTCGGCAATGTCGGCGGGGTGGAGCGGCGCGACCAGCATGTGCGCGGCTTCGGCATTGCCTTCATCCACTGCATCGAGCACCGCATTGACGAATTCCGGCTTGAGCCGATCGTCCTCGTCGAGCTGGCTCTCGGGCGCGGCGGCCTCGTCGTGCAGTTCGGTCTCGCTCACCGTCCGACCTCCCGTGCTGCGGCTCCGTTCGAGGGGCGCTGCCATCCCCGGCCGGGATTTGCAAGTCGGCAGCGCACCGCTTAGGGCTTCGTTCCAGTTTTAGAGAAGAGGTGCCCCATGGCCGAACCCACTACGCTCGTACTCACGCTCGACACCGGCGACGTCCGCATTCGCCTGCGCCCCGATCTCGCGCCGAACCATGTCGCGCGCATCGCCGGCCTGGCCGACGAAGGTTTCTACGACGGCGTGATCTTCCACCGCGTGATCAACGGCTTCATGGCGCAGGGCGGCGATCCCTCGGGCACCGGCATGGGCGGTTCGGACAAGCCGGACCTGGCGCAGGAATTCTCGAAGGAGCCGCACGTTCGCGGCGTCTGCTCGATGGCGCGCACCAACAACCCGAACAGCGCCAACTCGCAGTTCTTCATCTGCCTCGACGACGCGACCTTCCTCGACGGCCAGTACACGGTCTGGGGCGAAGTGATCGACGGCATGGACCATGTCGACGCGCTGCCCAAGGGCGAGCCGCCCGCGAACCCGGGCAAGATCGTCAAGGCCCGCACCGAGGCTTGATGCTTCTGAACCCTCTCCCCGCCGGGGGGGGG
>JAPJRE010000231.1 GCA_030824725.1 Sphingomonas sp. | reverse complement strand
GCCGGTTTCACCTCCGGCGCGGGCGGCGCCGGCGGGCGCGGCGAGGTGCGCGTTACCTGGACCTTCAGCTGAGGAGCGGCGCGATGGCAGTCTATCTGGTGCGCGAGGCGGGCGTGGTCATCAACCGGATCGAGTGGGACGGCACGACTCCCTATGATCCCGGCGCGGGGCGGACGCTGGCGCCCGAAGTCCCGGGGGCGGCGGAGCCCGAGCCGGTCGAACCGGCGGAATAGCGCCGCTTCGTCGCCGCGCGGAGCCGCGGCGCCAACCAACAGAGGGAGAAGAACCATGGACGCACCGCCCTTTCCGGCGGCGGCGATCGCAAGCGCGTGCCTGGCGGCGAAGGACTATCTGCGGATCCAGGGCACCGCCGAGGACGGCGCGGTCACTGCCGCGGTCCAGACCGCACTGGCGCTGGGCGAGGCCTTTACCGGCACCGCCTGGATCGCCCGGCGCTGGCAGGCCCTGCTCAGCCGATCCACCGACTGGCAGCGGTTGCCCGCCGCGCCGGTGACCGCGATCGAGGCGATCGAGGCGGTGGATGCCGCCGGGGTCGCGACGCCGCTGCCGGTGGACAGCTATGCGATCGACCTGGATGCGCGCGGCGAAGGCTGGGTGCGCCTGACCCAGGCAATGGCGGCGACCCGCATCCGGGTGACCTTCGCCGCGGGGACCGCGGCGGGCTGGGAGGATCTGCCGCCGCCGCTTGCCCAGGGCGTGGTGCTGCTCGCGGCGCATCTGATCGAAGCGCGCGGCGACGCGACGACACCGCCTTCGGCCGTGGTGGCGTTCTGGCGGCCCTGGCGACGGCTGCAACTGATGGCGGGAGTGCGGCGGCAATGCTGGAGCAGCTGAACGCCCGCGCCGAGGCGGCGGGACGAAGCGCGGCCGGCAAGGCGGCGACGCGGCTGGCGGAGCGCGTCCGCGACGCGGTGCCGGGCGTCGCGGTGTCGATCGACGGATCGGCGGTGACGCTTGCCGGGCGTGGGCTGTGGCGGCGCTGGCTCGCCGATCCGGCCCTGCGCTGGCTGGGAGGGCTGTTGCGATGACGCCGCAGGAGGCGATCGTCGCCGCCGTGCGGACGGCATTGTCGGCCGCGGGCGCGCTGTCCCATCCGGTCAACGGGGTGTTCGACGCGCCGCCGACACGCGCCACGCGGCCCTATCTGCTGATCGACGATCCGGTGACGACCGACTGGAGCACCAAGGACCAGGACGGGCGCGAGCTGCGAACCTCGGTGCTGGTGCGCGATTCCGGGTCTTCCCGGCAGCGGGTTCGGGCGCTGGCGGCGGACGTCGAGGCGGCGATCGCGGCGATGCCGGCGGCGCCGGGCGGTGGCTGGCGGATCGCCAGCCGGGTGCTGGTCCGCTCGCGGGTGGTGGACGAGGATGCGAGCGGGGTGGTGGCAGTGGTCGAGCACCGGGTGCGGATGCTGCGGGGCGCGTGAGCCCCCTCCACCACCGCCTTTGGCGGCGGTTCCCCCCGAGAACAACCAACAGGAGACGAACATGGCAGCGGAAAAGGGCAGCGCCTTCCTGCTCAAGGTGGGCAATGGCGCAATGCCGGTGGTCTATGCCACCGTGGCAGGGCTGCGGACGACGCAGCTTTCGGTGAACGGCGAGGCGGTGGCGATCACCAGCAAGGATTCGGGCGGCTGGCGCGAGCTGCTGTCCGGCGCCGGGGTGCGATCGGTGAGCGTGTCCGCCGCGGGCGTGTTCACCGGATCGACCGCCGAGGTGCGCGTGAAGGCCAATGCCCTTGCCGGCACGCTCGACGATTATCGGCTGAGCTTCGAGAGCGGCGAGACGATGACGGGCAAATTCCTCGTCACCCGGCTCGATTATGCCGGGGATTTCAACGGCGAGCGCAGCTACACGCTGAGCCTGGAAAGCTCCGGCCCCGTGGTGAGCGCATGACCGGCACGGCCAACCCGGTGCGCGGCGAGGCGACCCTGCGGGTGGGCGGCGTCTCGCTCGTCCTTCGCCCGAGCTTCGAGGCGCTGGTCGCCGCCGAGGCCGAGCTGGGCCCGCTGTTCGCGCTGGTCGAGCGCGCGGCGGCCGGGCGGCTGGCGCTGAGCGAGATGGTCGCCCTGTTCTGGCATTGCCTCAAGGCAGTGCCCGAGGGGCTGACGCGCGACGTCTTTTCCGAAGGCGTCGTCGAAGCCGGGCTGGTGGCGGCGACCCCTGCGCTCAAGGCGCTGATCGGCCAGATCCTGGCAGGACGATGACGTCCTTCGCCGAGGCCGCCGGGCGGCTGGCGGGGCTGGCCGGCCTCGCCTTCGGCTGGAGCCCCAATCAATTCTGGGGGGCGACTCCGGCCGAGCTCGCCGCGCTGCTGGCGGCGGCGACGCCCGAAGCGGCGGAACCGCCGAGCGCGGACCTGATCGCAAAATTGCAGGAGCAATTTCCCGATGGATGAGGAAATCGAACGGCTGGTGGTGTCGGTACGCGCCGATACCGCCGGCTTCGCACGCGACGTCGATGCGATGCGCGGCACGCTCGAAGGGCCGCTGGCCACCGGCGTCGACCGGGCGGGCAAGACGATCGAGACGACGCTGCTGCGCGCCGTGCAGACCGGCAAGCTCGGCTTCGACGATCTCGCCAAGATCGCGATCCGTGCGCTGGAGGAGATCGCCAGGTCGGCGATGGGCGTCAGCTTTCCGTCGAGCCGTGGGAGTGAAGGCGGCGGCGTGCTGTCGCTGCTCGGCGGGCTGCTCGGGCTGCCGGGTCGTGCTACCGGCGGGCCGGTGAGCCCCGGCCGCCCCTATTGGGTCGGCGAGCGCGGGCCCGAGCTGTTCGTGCCGACCAGCGCGGGGCAGGTGGCGCCCGCCAGCGGGCAGGGCGGCGGGCGCGACGTGCGCGTGTCGATCACCGTCAACGCCGCCGCCGATGCCGCGCCCAGGGCGCTGGCCCAATCGAGCCGGCAGGTGGCGCGGGCGGTGCGCTCGGCTCTGGCGGGGCTCGACTGATGGGATGGTGGCTCGCCAGCCGGCGGCGGCATCAGGCCGAAGGCGTGATCAGCCGGTTCGATCCCGTCTATTGGACGGTGGATTTTCCCCGGCCGATGATGGCCAGCGTGACGACCATTGCGCCGGATGCGCTGCGCGTGGACCTTGTCTTCCAGCGGCGCGGCGATCTGGCCGGGCTGATCTGGGAAGCGGAGGATCGCTGGGACCATCCGCTTCTTGCGTATACGACGATGCGCGACTTTCGCGATTGCCGGCTGCGCTTCCGCTGGCGTTCCTCGGGGGTGGTTGCGCTCGATGCGGTCAACGGCCCGGTGCTGACGATCGAGGGGCGCGACGCGGAAGGCGTCGCCCGCGCCTGGTATGTGCGGCTGTGGAACTATGCCAGCGGCACGCCCGACGATGCCGAGATCGCGATCGATTTCGCGGACGTCGCGGGGGGCTTTCTGCTGCCCGGCGAGGCCGATCCGGTCTGGGCCGGGGATGTCGACCGGATGTTCGTCTCGCTGGTGCCGCCGGGCTATGTTGCCGGCGATACGACGCCGCTGGCGGCGGCAAGCGAGGGCTGGGTCGAGCTGACCGGGATTGCCTGCGACGGGCCGGGTTCGGTGCTGGCGATCGGCGACGTGGCGGTACCCGAGCATGGCCTGTCGATCGCGACCGGCTATGACGACAGCTACAACCAGACGCCGGCGCGGCTGCTGCGATCGATCCTGCAGCTCGGCTATCGCGGCG
Source organism: Sphingomonas sp. (assembly GCA_030824725.1). Taxonomy (GTDB): domain Bacteria; phylum Pseudomonadota; class Alphaproteobacteria; order Sphingomonadales; family Sphingomonadaceae; genus Sphingomonas. The sequence continues at coordinate 2,734 of JAPJRE010000231.1, read as the reverse complement.
ACATTCTGCACTATGTGGGGATGAGCCATTATCCCCGGCTCGAGCCTGCCTCGGGCGGCCTTTATGCGAGCCTGGCCGGCGGGGCGCTCAACCGGGCGTGCGCGGCGTGGCATGCGGACTTTGCCGCCCGAGCCGGGGCGCTCGGCTGTGGTGTGATCTGGTCGCTGAGCTACGAGCTGCTCGACCAGCATTGCTGGGGCGACTGGAAGCAGCGCGCCGCCGATGGAAGCCCGGCGCTGACCGGGTGGAGCCCGCCCTCGACCCTGCTGTCGCCGGCGCATGGCGGGGCGATGGCCTATCTGCGCGCGGTGGCGCTGGCGTTCGTCGGCATTGCGCAGGCGGCAGGGCTGGAGGTCAAGTTCCAGGTCGGCGAGCCCTGGTGGTGGGTGATGGGCGATGGTCGGCTGTGCATCCACGATGCGGCGGCGCAGGCGGCGCTGGGCAACCCCGCACCGCAGAATCTGCAGGGCGCGGTGCAAACGGGGGTGCTCGATGCGGCGGGGGCGTTGCTCGCCGCCTCGACGCTGGCACTGCGCGACGCGGTGAAGGGCGCCGCGCCGGGCGCGCAGCTGCTGCTGCTCACCTATCTGCCGACGGTGCTCGATCCTACGATGCCGGAGGCGAAGCGCGCCAATATGCCGGTCGGCTGGGCTTCGCCGGCTTTCGATGTGCTCCAGCTCGAGGATTATGACTGGGCGGCGGCGGGCGATGCTGCGGCATCCGAGCGTGCGGTCGCGGCGGCGCAGGCGCGGCTCGGCTATCCGGCGGCGCGGCAGCATTACCTCGCCGGCTTCGTGCTGCGCGCCGAGGACCGGCTCCAGTGGCGCGCGATCGCGGACGCCGCCGAGCGCGGCCGCGCGCGCGGGGTCGCCGCGACCTTCCTCTGGGCGCTGCCGCAGGTGGCGCGCGACGGTTTCACCCATTTCGACCAGGAGGCGGATTTGACACCCTTCGACGACGTGTCCTTCCCGATCGCGCTGGGGCGTGAGGCGGAGGTGGTGCCCGAGCTTTCCACCGCGATCGTCACCAGCGCCGGTGGCGCCGAGCGGCGCAACGCCGCCTGGGCGCAGGCGCGGACGCGCTACGATGTCGGGCCCGGCGTGCGCTCCGAGGCGGATATCGCGGCGCTGCTCGGCTTTTACCGCGCGCGGATGGGCCCGGCGCGCGGATTCCGGCTGCGCGATCCGTTCGACTATGAGGCGAAGGACCAACTGCTCGGCACCGGCGACGGCCAGACCGCGCGCTTCCAGCTCATCAAGAGCTATGGCGAGACGGTGCGGCGGATCACCCGGCCGGTGGCGGGCACCGTGGCGCTCAAGCTGAATGGCGTGGCGACGTCGGCCTTCACCTTGGGCGCGGGCGGGGTAGTGACGCTCGACGTGGCGCCCGCGGCGGGCGTGCGGGTGACCGCTTCCTTCCTGTTCGACGTGCCGGTGCGCTTCGCCGAGGACCAGCTGCGGGTAAGCCGCGCGACCTTCCTCGCCGGCGCCGCTGCTTCCGTCCCGCTGGTGGAGATCCGCGAATGAGCTGGCTGGAAGGCGCGCTGACCACCGTCACCTTGTGCTGGCGGATCGAGCGGCGCGACGGGGTGACGATCGGGCTCACCGCGCACGACCGCGACCTGCTGCTCGACGGGGTGCTGTACCGCGCCGCGCCGGGGATGACGCCGAGCGCGGTCGAGCGCAGCGCGACGCTGGAGGCGGACAGCATGGACGTGCACGGCATGCTCTCCGGCGATGCCATTTCGGAGACGGACCTGCTGGCGGGTCGCTGGGATTTCGCCCGCATCGCGCTGTTCGCGACCGACTGGACCGCGCCCGGCGAGACGGTGGCGCTGGGCGAAGGAACGATTGGCGCAATTGAGACCCGCGACGGCGCGATCACCGCCGAGCTGCGCGGGCTCACCGCCGCCTTCGACGCGCCGGTGGCCGAGGCGACCTCGCCCGATTGCCGCGCCGAGCTGGGCGACGCGCGGTGCCGGGTGGCGATGGCCGGTCGGCGGCGTTTCGCTCGGGTGACGGCGGTGGCCGACGTCGTGGTCACGCTGGACGCCGCTGAGCCCTCCGCCAATGCCTATGCCAACGGCCGGCTGCGTTGGTTTGGCGGGGCGAACAGCGGGCTGGCGGATGGGGTCGCCGCATCGGACGGCAACCAAGTGACACTCCGCCGGCCACCGCGGTTCGACGGGGCGGGGGCGCTGGTCGAACTGGTCGAGGGATGCGACGGCCGTTTCGAGACCTGCGCGGAACGCTTCGGCAATGCCGCGAACTTCCGGGGCGAGCCCTTCCTCCCCGGGACCGACCTGCTCACCCGGTATCCAGGGGCATGAGCGGCGCGGCGGTGCTCGCGGCGGCGCGGGCGGTGGTCGGCGTGCCGTTCCGGCTGCACGGGCGGGATCCGGCGACGGGGCTCGATTGCGTCGGGCTGGTGGCGGTGGCGCTGCGGCGCCCCGCGCCCGGCGACTATCGCCTGCGCACCGGCGATGCGGCGCGCGCTGCCGCGCAGTTGCGGGCCGCCGGGCTGGTGGAATTCGATGCGGCGTGCCCGGGCGATGTGCTGCTGTGCCGCAGCGGTGCCGGGCAGCTGCATCTGGCGATTCGCTGTGCGGACGGAATCCTCCATGCCGATGCGGTCGCCCGGCGGGTGGTCGAGCGGCCAGGCGTGGTGCCCTGGCCGGTGCTGAGCTGCTGGCGGCTGGTGGAGGAAGACTGATGGCGAGCGTGGTGCTGACAGT
>JAPJRE010000230.1 GCA_030824725.1 Sphingomonas sp. | reverse complement strand
CTCCTACCCTGGGCCCCTGCTTTCGCAGGGGCACGGGAGACGAAGGGGCAGCCGCGCATGAAGATCGCCATGCTCGCGCCGATCGCGTGGCGCACCCCGCCGCGGCACTACGGCCCGTGGGAGCTGGTGACGAGCCTGCTCACCGAGGCGCTCGTCGCCAAGGGTGTCGACGTCACCCTGTTCGCCACGCAGGATTCGGTCACCACCGCGCGCCTCGCCGGGGTGGTGCCGCGCGGCTATGAGGAAGATCCGGCGATCGATGCAAAGGTGTGGGAATATGCCCACCAGTCGCACCTCTTCGCCCGCGCGTCCGAGTTCGATCTGATTCACAACCAGGCCGATTTCCCCGCCCACGCCTATGCCCCGCTGATCGACACGCCGATGGTGACGACGATCCACGGCTTCTCCTCCGAGCGCATCCTGCCGATGTACAAGCCGTTCGAGGACCGCGTGCATTATGTCGCGATCTCGGATGCCGATCGGCACCCGGCGCTGCGCTATGCCGCGACGATCCACCACGGCATCCGGCTCGACGAATTCGCCTTCGACGCCGCGGGCAGCGAGGACCTGCTGTTCTTCGGCCGCATGCATCCGGACAAGGGCGCGGCGGAGGCGATTGCGGTGGCGCAGGCGACCGGCCGCCGGCTCCACCTCTACGGCATCGTCCAGGACCAGGGCTATTTCGAGCGCGAAGTGCAGCCGCACCTGGGTGACCGCATCGTCTATCACGGCCCCGTCGGCGGCGAGGAACGCATCCGCGCACTCGGCAGCGCCCGCGCGCTGCTCCACCTGATCAATTTCGACGAACCCTTCGGCCTGTCGGTGATCGAGGCGATGGCCTGCGGCACCCCGGTGATCGCGGTGCGGCGCGGCTCGATGCCCGAGCTGATCGACGACGGCCAAACCGGGCTGCTCGTCGCCTCGGCCGACGATGCGGTGGAGGCGGTCGAACGGGTCGCGTCGATCAACCGCGCCGCCTGCCGCCACGCGATCGAAGCGCGCTTCTCGGTGGAGGCGATGGCGGACGCCTATATCGCGCTCTACCGCCGCATCCTCGGACGGTAGCTCAGCGCACCCCGAGCAGGGTCAGCGCGCGGGCGAGATCGGCCTGGCGGAACGGCTTGGGGCGATGCGCGAAGTCGCGCCCCAGCCCTTCGACATCGGCATAGCCCGAGACGATCAGCGTCGGCAGCGCGCCGAGCCGCGCCTGTACATCGCGGGCGAGATCGGTGCCGGTCATCCCCGGCATCAGGTGATCGGTGACGAGCAGGTCGGGCACCAACCCCGCGTCGAGCAGGGCCAATGCCGCCTCGGCGGAGTCGGCAAGCTGCACCTGATAGCCGAGCGCGCCCAGCATCTCGGCGGCAGTGCCGCGCACGATATCCTCGTCGTCGACCAGCAGCACCGTGCCGGCGCCGTCATGTGGCTCGTGGCGCTGCGGCGCTTCGGTTGCGGCGAGCGCATCAGCGCTGACCGGCAGCCACAGCTCGACTTCGGTGCCTTCGCCGAGGTGGCTCGACAGCCCCAGCGTGCCACCCAGCTGGCTCGCCAGGCCGTGGACCATCGACAGGCCGAGCCCGGTGCCGCGCCCGACGCCCTTGGTGGAGAAGAAGGGCTCGATCGCGCGGGCGAGCGTGGCGGCGTCCATCCCCGATCCGGTGTCGCGCACCGCCAGCCGCACATAGCACCCCTCGGCAAGCGGGGTCGGTGCATCACGCGCGTCGCCCAACCCCAGCCGCACTTCGAGCGCACCGCCCTCCGGCATCGCATCGCGCGCGTTCACCGCAAGGTTGAGCAGCGCCATTTCGAGCTGGTTGGCATCGGCATGGGCGGGCGGCAGCGCCTCGGGCCTGGTCACCGACAGCGCGATCTTGGGCCCCAGCGTGCTGGCGAGCAGCGGCACCATGCCGTCGACCAGCGCCGCCATGTCGACCGGCGCGGGCTGGAGCGGCTGGCGCCGCGCGAAGGCGAGCAGCCGCTGGACGAGCGTGCTCGCCCGCTCGGCCGAGCGGAGCGCGCCGTCGAGCAAGCGATGCAGCACCGGATCGTCGCCGCGCTTGCGCAGGATCAGGTCGAGGCTGCCGATGATCGGGGTGAGCAGGTTGTTGAAATCATGCGCAACGCCGCCGGTCAGCTGGCCCATCGCCTCCATCTTCTGGCTCTGGCGCAGCGCGGCCTCGGTCTCGTGCAGCGCGGCGGTGCGTTCCTCGACGTGGCGTTCGAGCGTCTCGTTGGCGGCGCGGACATCGGCGATCAGCCCGGCATTGTCGATCGCGACCGCGGCTTGTGCGGCGAGGGTGCGCGCCAGTTCCTCGTGCCGCGCGGTGAAGCGGCCGGGCAGCGAATGGCCGAACAGCAGCCCGCCCAGGACCGAGCGATCGCGCGACACGACGGGCACGGCGAGATAGCTGGTGACGACGGGGTGGCCCGCCGGCATGCCGTGATGCGGCGTGTTCTGGCCATAGTCCGGCTCGCGGGTCACGTCGTCGGAGCGCATCACCACATTGCGGAAGATCGGCGCGAACACCGCGGTGGCACGCGGCCGCCCGAGCGATTCAAAGCGGTCGCGATCCTCGCCGGAGAGCGTGAACAGGTGCAACCGCTCGCCGCTTTCGTCCATCACATTGTGGAAGAAGGCACCGACGCTGGCGCCGGTCAGCGCCACCCCGGCATCGGTGAACATCTGCACCAGCCGTTCGAGGTCATGCTCGGCCGAGAGCGCCGCGCCGACGCGATTGAGCGTCTCCAGTGCGGCCTGGGCGTTGCGTTCCTCGCTCACGTCCTCGCACGAAATGGCGATCTGGTGGATCTCGCCGTTCCAATCATAGACCGGCACCCAGTTCTGGCGCCAGGTGGAGGTCCCGTCGGGCCGCGCGCGCGTGGGTCCGGTGATCTCGATGCCGAGCAGCGGCTCGCCGGCGAGCACCCGGAGCAGCGCCGCCACCACTTGATCGGTCAGCTCGGGCACGATCTCGCTGACGTGGCGGCCGATATGGTCGGCCACCGGGATTCCGTTCCACTCGGCGAGCTGGCGGTTGATCCGCACGTAGCGCAGATCGGTATCGAGCACCGCCAGCCCCACCGGCGAGTTGTCGTACATCACCGCGAGCTCGTCGGCCTGTTCGCGGGCGAGCGCCTCGCTCGCCCGCAATGCCGCCTCGCTCTCGCGCAGCCGGCGATCGGCCTTCACCCGCTCGGTGCTCTCCGAGACGATCGACAGCACCCCGCCTACCGTGCCGTCCGATTCGAACACCGGCGAGAAGGAGATGTCGAAATAGACGATTTCGCCGAAGCCATGGCGTTCGGTGTAGAAGCGGCGATCGCGCGCCGAGAGCGTCTTGCCCGTGGTGCGGACGTGGTCGAGCATCGGCCCCAGTTCATCCCAAGACTCGGCCCAATGCGGCTGGGCGGGGCTGCCCTGCGCCTGCGGATGCTTGTTCCCGATCGTCTGGGCGTAGGCGGGATTGTAGAGCGCGATATAGTCCGGCCCCCAGAAGATCGCGATCTGGGCGTGCGAGGGCAGCATCAGCGCAAGCGTGTCGCGCAGGCTGCGCGGCCAGGTCTCGGGCGGGCCGAGCGGCGACCCCGACCAGTCCCGCGTCGCGATCAGCCGATCGAGCGGTGTTACGCCGGAGGCGTCGATGCCCGCCGGCGGGTTCATCCCTCGGCCGGCACGATCGGATTGACGGCGCGGCGGGCCCCGGACGTGCGCCGATCGAGCGCCGCACGGATGCGGTCGGCCAGCTGCTCGCGGCGATAGGGCTTGCCGATCACGTCGAGGTTCGAGCCGCGCGGGATGTCGGCGACGAGGTCCTCGTTATAGCCGGTGGTCATCAGCACCGGCGTCTGCGGATGGGTCTCGCGGAACTGCTCGACCAGTTCGAGCCCGCTCATGCCGCCGGGCATGACGATGTCGGTGAACAGCAGGTCGATCGTCTCGGTCTTCAAGCGCTCCAGCGCCTCTTCGCCGCTTGCGGCGAGCACGACGCGGTAGCCGAGCGCGGCGATCTGCTCCTGCGCCAGCGCGCGCACATCGTCGCTGTCCTCGACCAGCAGGATGGTTTCGCTGCCGCCGGTCGCGCCCTGGCCGGTCGCCTGCTTGGGCGCGGGGGCGGCGGGTGCGGTCCCGGTCGTGGCATTGGCAACAGGGAACAGCATGCGGATCTCGGTCCCCTCGCCGGGCGCGCTGTCGATTTCCAGCCGCCCCAGCGATTGCTGGACGAAACCATGTACCATCGCAAGCCCCAGCCCGGTGCCGCGCTCGGCACCTTTGGTAGTGAAGAAGGGCTCGGTCGCGCGGCGGCGGACATGGTCGGGCATGCCGGTGCCCTCGTCGCGAATCGTCAGGACGACATACTCGCCCTCGGGCAGCTGGTGCATCGGCGCATCGCCGTTGAGCTTCCACAGCCGGGTCGCGATGGTGACGGTGCCGCCCTTGGGCATGGCGTCGCGTGCGTTGAGCAGCACGTTGAGGATCGCCATTTCGAGATGGGTGGGATCGACCTGCACCGCGGGCAGCCGGCGTTCGAGCGCGGTGACCAGCCGGATCTGCGCGCCGACGGTGTTGTCGAGCAGGTCGCCGAACTCGTGGATCAGCTGGTTCATGTCGACGGTCTTGGGCTCGAGCCGCGTCTTGCGCGCAAAGGCGAGCAGCTGGCGGGTGAGCTTGGATCCGCGATCGGCGGCGCGCGCCGCGTTGGTCAGCAGCCGCTGATGGCGTTCGTCCTCGACCTGGTTGGCGACGATGTCGATATTGCCCGAGACGACCTGAAGCAGGTTGTTGAAGTCGTGCGCCAGACCGGCGGTCAGCTGGCCGATCGCCTCCATCTTCTGCGCCTGGCGGAATGCCTGTTCGGATTCGCGCCGCCGCGTCACGTCGAGCTGGCTGGCGAAGAAATAGAGCAGCTCGCCATCGGGCCCGAGCACCGGCGCGATGAACACCGCGTTCCAGAAGGAGCTGCCGTCGCGGCGATAGTTGATCAGTTCGAGCGCGATCGCTTCCTTGGCGTCGATCGCGGCGCGCAGCTCGGCCACGGCATCGCGATCGGTTTCGGCCCCCTGGAGGAAGCGGCAGTTGCGGCCGAGGATCTCGTGCTCCTCATAGCCGGTGAGGTCGAGGAACGCCTTGTTGGCGAAGACGATCGGATTGTCGTCCTGCCGCGGATCGGTGAGGATCATCGGCATGCGCGTCATCTGCAGCGCGGCGAAGAATACCGTGCTGCGATCGCCGAGCCCCGGCGCACCGATGATCGCACGCTTCCAATGGTGGGTCGGGTGATTGCCCGTCGGGCTGTAGGAGGTCGAGTCCTTCAGGTCGCCGGCCGATTCCCCGGTCGCGGCCGGCTGGTGGTCGTCGTCTCTCTGCACGCGTCTGGCTTCCTCGTGATCACAGCAACCCGCCAGACAAATGCGCGACGCGCCGTTTCGGTTGCGAACCTTTTGGAAGTATAGGGAAATTTCAGGGCCGCCGCCAGTCCAGTTGCAACCAGCCGCGCGCTTCAGCGAGTTTGGCCAGTGGACCGTGCGCGTTGACCGCGAAAGCCTCGTCGGCCCATCCGAGCAGCGGCGCGTCGGAGACATGGTCCGAATAGGCGCGGACGTAACAGTTAGCGCGGTGGAGACCCTCTGCCGCCAACCAATTTTCGATCATGTGGAGCTTTACGGGCCCGTAACAGTTCTCGCCCTCAAGTTCGGAGAGAATATGGCCCTGCCCGTCCCGCTTCGCATTGGTCGCGATCACGTCGTCGAAGCCCAGCCGCTTGCCGATCGCCTCGGCATAATAGCGGTGCGAGGCGGTCGCCATCACCAGCCGGTAGCCGGCGGCGCGATCGGCCTCGATCTGCGCGCGGGCGCCCTGCAGCACGCCCTTCTGCAGCTCCAGATCGGCAAAGGCCTCGGCCACCGCAGTCATCTCGGCGGGCGGCAGCGCGCGGCCGAGCAGCAGCCGGTGCGACAGGCGCTTCAGCCCCGCGCGATCGATCCGGCGGGCAAGGTAGGCGAGGCCTGCCAGCCCCACCACCGGGAACAACCCCAGCCGCCACGGCGCGCGGGTACGCGCGACATGCAGCAGGAACCGCGTCCAGGTCGGTTTCGCGGTGATGGTCTTGTCCATGTCGTAGATGGCGAGGCGTTGCATTGCGCTCTCTAGCCACGGAGGAACTTGCCGTTCCAGCCAGAATCGCGGAAAGGGGGTTTCGATGAGGGCACCCGCCGACTTTGAACGGTCCGACGACAACGGCGAGGCGGTGCTCCGCTTCTCCGGCAATCTTTCGCTTGCCTGCCTGGGCGACCTGCCCGCGCGGCTGGAAACGGTGGAGGGCAGCGTCGCACGGCTCGACCTGCGCGAGGTCGGCCGGATGGATACCGTGGGCGCCTGGGTGGTCCACCGCTTCGCGCGCGATCGCGGTGCGACAATCGAGGGGCTGAACGCCGACGAGCGTCATCTGCTCGACCAGGTGGTCGCCGCCGAATACCC
>JAPJRE010000229.1 GCA_030824725.1 Sphingomonas sp. | reverse complement strand
CTCCTCCACCATCGCCGCATTCTGCTGGGTGGAATTGTCCATCACCCGGATCGTTTCGCTGAGGCGCGAGATCGATTCCGACTGGACGCGGTTGTCCGCCGCGACCTGGCCGAGCAGCTTGTGCACCGACTGGGCATTTTCCGAGATCGAGCTGAACGCGCCGTCGACATCCTCGACCGCCGCCACCGCCGTGCCGATCTCGACCTGGGTGACGGTCAGCTGGTCGCGGGCGCGGCCGGCTTCCTCCTCGGCGCGCATCGCCAGCGCGGAAACGAGGTCGGCGACGACGGCGAAGCCCCGGCCTGCCTCGCCGGCGCGGCCTGCCTCGACCGCGGCGTTCATCGCGAGAACGCGGGTCTGGAAGGCGATCTTGTCGAGGCCTTCGATCACCGCATCGATGCCCTTGGCGCTTTCCGAGACGCGGCTCATGGCGGTCACGGCATTGCTGACGCGCGAACGGCCGGTACTCACCGCCTCGATCGTCTGGTCGGCGCGGCCCACGGTTTCGCTCGCGGCGCGGACCGACGTGCGCAGGCGTTCGTCGATCTGGCTGATCTCGGCGGTGGTCGTCTCAAGGCTGGCGGCGTTGGCTTCGGTGCGCCGGGCGAGGTCTTCGGACGCGGCGGTGATCTCGGTCGAGGCGCGGCGCAGCGACCCGGCGCCGCTATGGACCGAGCCGATCAGGGTGCGCAGGCTGTCCACCGCGACGTTGAAGTCCTGCTTGAGCCGCGCGAACGGGCCGCTGAGATCGGCATCGACATGGGTGGTGAGGTCGCCGCCCGCCAGCTTCTGCAGCCCCGAGCCGACCGTTTCGACGATCAGTTCGGTGGTCGCCTGCTTGTCGGCATTGGCGGCTTCGACCTGCTGGTTGAACTGCGCGATGGAACGGGCGAGCGCGCCGAGTTCGTCCTGGCGAGCGGTTTCGGGCAGCGGCGTACCGGGCTCGGTCACCAGCTTCTCCACCGTATCGGACAGGGCGATCAGCGGATCGACCAGCCGGTAACGGGCGAGGCGCGCGGCATAGAGCGCGCCGCCGATCGCGGCGAGCAGCGTCGCGACCAGCAGGCCGATGGTGATCCAGCCGAGCGTTGCGCCCGCCTGCGCCGTGGCATCGGAATGCTGCTCGATCGCGTCCGACGCGGCCGCCATCGATTCTTCGAGGATCGAGAATTGCTCGAAGAAGCCGGGCAGCTGGCGCTTGGCCGCAGCAGGGCTGCTTGTGGCCTTTTCGGCGATCGTCTGTGCCGCATCGGCATAGGCGACCATCGGATCGCCGACCTTCGCGGCGGCGGCTTCGATCGCGGCGTCGCCCTTGAACGCGACGTCCTCGGCGATGCGCGTGCGCAGCGTGCCGAGATGCTCGTCGAGATCCTTGCGCGCATCCGCCAGCTTGATGCCGATACCCGGCTCGGTGGAGGCGAGGACGGCAAGCACGTCGCTGCGCACCGCATCGTGCATCATGTCCGCTTCCATATGGTTGCGGAGCAGCGCGGAGGCCGTCGCCTGCCGCTCCAGCGCGGAACTCAGCAGCCAGGACGACACGATGCCGGTACCGCCGCACAGCAGGAAAAGCAGGATAATGGCGGCAGTTAGCTTCCGAGTTGAATGCGCGATTGATTGCACGAGACGGCTCCAGGCTTATGACGTACCCATAACGCGATGCGTCCTCTCTCGAAAAATTATAGACAATATTCCGTCAAGCGGAGTCATTCATCCTAAAAAGCGGGTCGAGGGGTGACAGGATGCTTGGTGATGAAGCGCTTTCTGTTCGCCGTACTGCTGGCGTGTACATCGCCGACCTACGTATTTGCCCAGAGTGACGTCGATGTGCACTTGGTGGAAACGATTGACATCGTCAGCGTGGCGCGCGGTGGCGATCGCGATCGCACCTATGCGCTCGACGTGACCGACCTCACTGCCGATGTCGATCTGGCGCGGCTGGTCGGCTGGCAGGGCGCGACCCTGCACGCCGACGTGATGAGCACGATGGGCGGACGGCCCAACGACGCGGCGGGCACGCTGCAGGGTGTCGACAGCATCGAAGTGGCGAGCCACCATGTCCGGCTATTCGAAGCCTGGGTGGAGCAGCGCATCGGCCAGCACACCACGGTGCGTGCCGGCGTTTACGATCTCAACAGCGAATTCTACGTCAACGAGACGGCGGGGTTGCTGGTCTCGCCGTCGTTCGGCGCGGGGTCCGAACTGGCCGCCACCGGACCGAACGGACCGTCCATCTATCCGTCCACCGCGCTGACCGTGCGGGTGGAGCATCGCTTCGGCGATCTTGCCTATGCGCGCGCGGCGGTGCTCAACGGATCGGCCGGGTGCCTGGGCGACCCGCAGGGGGTAGACTTCAGCTTCCGCGACGGCGTGCTGGCGATCGGCGAGGCGGGGGTGGAGCGCCCGGGCCTGAAGTTGGCCGCCGGCTATTGGCGCTACAGCAAGCGGCATGACGACTATACCGCGGTGGACAGCGACGGCGCACCCATCCGCCGGCTCGACCATGGCGGCTATGTCATCGCCGACCTGCAGCTGACGGGGGGCGAGGACAAGCGCTCGCTCACTGCCTTCGGCCGCGCTGGCATGTCCGGTGGTTCGACCACGCCGTTCCAGGGGGGCTGGCAGGCGGGCGTGCTGGTCGAGCGGCTGATCGCCGGGCGCCCGGACTCGCAGTTCTCGTTCGGAATGAGCCGGGGGGTGACCACGCGGGGCTACCGGGCGATGCTGCTCGATGCGGGCGTGCGGCCCTCGCGCGCGGAGACCACCTTCGAACTGACCTATTCGGACCGGCTCGCCAAATGGCTGACGGTGCAGCCCGACCTCCAGTTCATCACCGATCGCGGCGGCGCGGAAAAGGCGCGCGGCGTGGTGGTGGGCACGCTGCGGCTGACCATCGAGCTTTGATCGCCCGCAGGTAGCGCACACGAAAAAGCCGCCGCCCGGCATCCCGGACGGCGGCTGGTTCCTTGGTCACGTTCGGTCAGCCTGGGAGCTGCCGAACGGGGCGGATCACTCCGCCTCGTTCAGATACTCGCCGGCATCCGCGTCGGTGCCGTGGCCCGAGGGTGCAACCTGCGCCAGGGGATCGTCCCCGGTGCCGGCCGCGTCCCGTGCGCTGCGGGCCAGTTCGGCCGCATGCTCTTCCGCCGCGCTCGCCGGAGCGATGAGCGAGGCTTCCTGCATCTTGCGCTGGGCGACGCGCAGCGCCGCATCGCGCGAGGTGGCCGCGACGCGCAGGCGACCCATGCCCGCACCGGTACCGGCGGGGATCAGGCGGCCGACGATCACATTCTCCTTCAGGCCGAGCAGCGTGTCCTTCTTGCCCTGCACCGCGGCTTCGGTGAGCACGCGGGTGGTTTCCTGGAACGACGCGGCCGAGATGAAGCTGCGGGTCTGCAGCGACGCCTTGGTGATGCCGAGCAGGATCGGCTTGCCCTGCGCAGGCTGCTGGCCCGGCTGGAGCTTTTCGTTATGCTCGTCCATCTCGTCGCGATCGACCTGCTCGCCCGCCAGCAGCGTGGTGTCGCCGCCATCGGTGATCTCGACCTTCTGCAGCATCTGGCGAACGATCACCTCGATGTGCTTGTCGTTGATCTTCACGCCCTGCAGTCGATAGACTTCCTGGATTTCGCTGACGAGATATTCGGCCAGCGGCTCGATGCCGAGCACTTCCAGGATGTCGTGCGGATCCGGCGAACCGCCGATCAGGTTGTCGCCACGCTTGACGTAGTCGCCTTCCTGAACGTCGATCACCTTCGACTTCGGGACCAGATACTCGACGACCTCGCCGCCGTCCTCCGGCTGGATGCCGATCTTGCGCTTGGCCTTGTAGTCCTTGCCGAACACCACGCGGCCCGAGACCTTCGCGATGATGGCATTTTCCTTGGGCTTGCGCGCTTCGAACAGCTCGGCGACGCGCGGCAGACCGCCGGTGATGTCGCGGGTCTTGGCGGACTCGCGCGCCACACGGGCAAGCACGTCACCGCCCTGCACCGTGGCACCGTCCTCGACCGAGATCACCGCGCCCGGCGCCAGCATGTAGCGGGCGGCTTCGGCGGCATTCTCGCCGGTGAGGGTCATGCGAGGACGCAAGTCCTCCTTCTTGCCCGCACCGCGGAACTCGGTGACGACGCGCTGGGCGATGCCCGTCGCTTCGTCGACCTGCTCGGTCATGGTCTTGCCTTCGATGATGTCCTGATACTTCACGACACCACCGGTCTCGGTGATCACCGGCATGGTGAACGGATCCCACTCGGCCATGCGATCGCCGGCGCTGACCAGATGGCCGTCGTCGAACATCACATAGGCGCCGTACGGGATCTTGTGCACGGCCAGCTCGCGGCCATCCATGTCCATGATCGCGATCTCGCCCGAGCGGCTGAGCACCACGCGACGGCCGCGCTGATCCTCGATCAGGCGCAGGTCGCGGAACTCGGCCTTGCCGTCCACGGGGGCTTCGAGGTTCGACTGCTCGTTGAGCTGCGCCGCGCCGCCGATGTGGAAGGTACGCATGGTCAGCTGCGTGCCCGGCTCGCCGATCGACTGCGCCGCGATGACGCCCACCGCTTCGCCGATGTTCACCGGGGTACCGCGGGCGAGGTCACGCCCGTAGCACTTGGCGCACACGCCGAGCTTGGCTTCGCAGACCAGCGGCGAACGGATCTTCACCGCAGGCGTGCTGAGCGCCTCGATCTGCGCGATCATCGCTTCGTCGAGCAGCGTGCCGACCGGGATCACCACCTGGTTGGTCTTCGGATCGACGATGTCCTCGGCCGTGGTGCGGCCCAGGATGCGTTCGCCGAGCGAGGCGATCACCGAACCGCCCTGCACGATCGCCTTCATCTCCAGCGCGCGCTCGGTGCCGCAATCGTCCTCGAGGACGACGCAGTCCTGCGACACGTCGACCAGACGACGGGTGAGGTAGCCCGAGTTCGCCGTCTTCAACGCGGTGTCCGCAAGGCCCTTACGAGCGCCGTGGGTCGAGTTGAAGTACTCGAGGACGGTCAGACCTTCCTTGAAGTTCGAGATGATCGGCGTTTCGATGATCTCGCCCGACGGCTTGGCCATCAGGCCGCGCATGCCGGCCAGCTGCTTGATCTGCGCCGCCGAACCACGGGCACCCGAGTGCGCCATGATGTAGATGGCGTTGTCGGGCTTCTGACGGCCGGTCTCGGGGTCCTTCTTGACCGCCTTGATCTCGTCCATCATCGCCGCGGCCACCTGGTCGCCGCAACGGCTCCAGGCGTCGATCACCTTGTTGTACTTCTCCTGCTGCGTGATCAGGCCGTCCTGATACTGCTGCTCGAAGTCCTTCACCAGGGCCTTGGTCTCTTCGACCAGTGCTTCCTTGGCTTCCGGGATGATCATGTCGTCCTTGCCGAACGAGATGCCCGCCTTGAACGCGTTGCGGAAGCCGAGGCTCATGATCGCGTCGGCGAACAGCACGGTCTCCTTCTGGCCGGTGTGACGATAGACCTCGTCGATCACGTCGCCCACGTCCTTCTTGGTCAGCAGGCGATTGACGACGTCGAACGGCACCTTGTGGCTGTGCGGCAGGCACTCGCCGAGCAGCATGCGGCCCGGGGTGGTCTGGTAGCGCTTGAGGTAGGTCTGGCCGTTCTCGTCCGTCTGCGGCACGCGGCTGGTGATCTTCGAGTGCAGCGTCACCGCGCCGGCGTTGAGGGCCTGGTGGACCTCCGCCATGTCGGCCAGCAGCATGCCTTCGCCCGGCTCGCCTTCCTTCTCCATGGTGATGTAGTAGAGACCCAGCACCATGTCCTGCGACGGCACGATGATCGGCTTGCCGTTGGCGGGGCTCAGGATGTTGTTGGTCGACATCATCAGGACGCGCGCTTCCAGCTGCGCCTCGAGGCTCAGCGGAACGTGGACGGCCATCTGGTCACCGTCGAAGTCGGCGTTGAACGCCGAGCAGACCAGCGGGTGCAGCTGGATCGCCTTGCCTTCGATCAGCACCGGCTCGAACGCCTGGATGCCCAGACGGTGGAGCGTCGGCGCGCGGTTCAGCAGCACTGGGTGCTCGCGGATCACTTCGTCCAGGATGTCCCAGACTTC
The DNA here is from genome assembly GCA_030824725.1 of Sphingomonas sp. GTDB lineage: Bacteria > Pseudomonadota > Alphaproteobacteria > Sphingomonadales > Sphingomonadaceae > Sphingomonas. The sequence continues at coordinate 413 of JAPJRE010000229.1, read as the reverse complement.
CTTGCGCTCCTTCTCGACCCACTTCTTCGCCTGCTTCAGGGTCATCGACAGACCCTTGGCATCGAGGCGGGCGTAGATGAACGGCTTGAACAGCTCGAGCGCCATCTTCTTCGGCAGGCCGCACTGGTGCAGCTTGAGTTCCGGACCGGTCACGATGACCGAACGGCCCGAATAGTCGACGCGCTTGCCGAGCAGGTTCTGGCGGAAGCGGCCCTGCTTGCCCTTGAGCATGTCGGACAGCGACTTGAGCGGACGCTTGTTCGCACCGGTGATGGTGCGGCCGCGGCGGCCATTGTCGAACAGCGCGTCGACGGCTTCCTGCAGCATGCGCTTTTCGTTGCGGACGATGATGTCCGGCGCGCGCAGCTCCATCAGGCGCTTCAAGCGGTTGTTGCGGTTGATGACGCGGCGGT
>JAPJRE010000228.1 GCA_030824725.1 Sphingomonas sp. | reverse complement strand
GCCTCGGCGATGCGGCGGATCAGCCTCGGATGCCGCTCGGCCACCCAGCCGAGCGTGAAGAAGGTGCCCTGTACCCCCGCCGCCGCGAACAGCGCCAGCACGCGATCGGTGTTGGCCTCGACGCGCCGCTCCAGCCCGTCCCGGTCGCCACGCGCGATGGTGGTCTCGAAGGCGCCGACCTGGAACCAGTCCTCGACGCCGACCGAAAGGCCATTGCGCACACCCATGGGGTCAGGCCGCGCTGCCGCGCAGGGCGTCGAGGTCGATGCCGCTGCGGCCATCGTCCTTCTCGACCCAGTCGACCAGCAGCGACAGCACCCGGCGCAGCGCGTCCGCCTGCGAGGCGACTTGCGCCTCCAGTTCGGCGACGCGGCGCTCGAGCGCCCGAGTCTCGGCGGAGCCCTCCGGCACCGCGCGCAGTTCGGCGACGCGGCCGGGGCGCACCGGCGCGGGTTCGGGCACCGGCTCGGAGGCGGGCTCGATCATGTCCTCCAGCTCGATATCCTCGATCACCGCGGCGACATCGGGCGCGCCGAAATTCTCGATCTGCTCGACCGCGCCGTAGAGCAGCACGCGGCTCGCCAGCTGGTTGAGCCGGCGGGGGATGCCGCCCGACCAGCGGTGCATCGCCGCCAACGCATCGGCGGTGAAGCGCGGGCGGCCGCTCCAGCCGACCAGCATCAGCCGGTGCATCAGATAGGCCTCGACCTCCTCCACCTCCATCGGCGCGAGGTGGTGCATCGCGATCACCCGCTGGCGGAGCTGCTCGAAGGCGGGCTGCTGCAGCACCAGCCGGAACTCCGGCTGGCCGAGCAGGAAGATCTGGAGCAGCGGATAGCCGCCCGCCTGGAAGTTGGAGAGCATGCGCAGTTCGTCCAGGCTTTCGCCCGGCAGCGCCTGCGCCTCGTCCACCACCAGCAGCGTGCGCCGCCCGGCGCGGACGACCTCGTGCAGCCCGCGCTCGATCGCCAGCAGCAGCGCGGCCTTCGAGAGGTCGTCCCCCGGCAGCCCGAGCCCCTGCGCCACCAGCCGCAGCATGTCGTCGGCGCGCAGATGCGTCGAGACGATCTTGATCACGTTGAGCCGTTCGCCGTCGAGTTCGGCGAGCAGATGGCCGAGCAAGGTGGTCTTGCCCGCCCCCGGATCGCCGGTGATGACGACGAAGCCCTCGCCCTGGCTGAGGCCATAGCCGAGATAGGCCATCGCCTTGCCGTGCGTGGCGGTATCGAACCAGAAGCGCGGATCGGGCGTCAGCTGGAACGGCCGGCCGCGCAGCCCGTAATGATCGTCCATCATGCGTGCAGTCTCTCAAAAACCATAGCGCGCGCCGACCAGCGCCTGTGCCGATGCCTGGTCGGGGCCGTCGCGCAACGTGCCGTAGGGGCCCGCCGTCGCCGTGAGGCTCAGGCAGCCGAGGCGGCGGGTATAGGCAGTGTTGGCGCCCCCGCCGAGGACGGCGGTGCTGACGGGGATGTCGCCGTCATAATAGCTGGCGAGCAGGTTGAGCCCGATCGTCGCGTCGCGCCCGGCGGCGAGCGCGGCGAAGGCCTGCGCATAGAGGCTCTCGTCCCAGCTGCCTCCGCCGGCGTTCGCCGTAACGGGCGTGAGGAAGTCGCGCCGGGCGAAGCCGCCGCCGACGCCGAGCCGGGTCGTGCCGCGGCTCCACACCGCGTTGGCGGTCATCCCGCGGCCGCGACAGGCTGCGGTCGCCGCCGACGAGAGGGCCCCTGCGATGCACCTGCCCGCCGCCGCGCCGCTCGTCCCGTAGATGCACGCGCCGGCCTGGACGCCGAACGGATCGGCGGTGGTGACGAAGCCGACCGGCAGCGCCGCGAGGCTGCCGCCGACCTGCTGGCCATAGGTCTCGACGGTGTCGTACACCGCGACCTGAATGCCGCTGCCGCTATTCCGCTGGAAGGTGAAGCTGCCGGTATAACGCATCGCCCCGTAGCGGCGGCCGATCCGCACTTCCAGCGCGGTGCGACGACTCGGCCGCCAGAGCACGCCGCCGTCCCAGAACAGCCCGCCGAAGTCATAGGCGAGCCGCACGGGCGATGCGGGATCGGTGGCATAGCGCCCCGCGCCGTCCACCACCGGCTGGCCGCCGGCGCTGAGCAGCGGATCGCGCTGTCGTACGGTGATCTTCTCATAACCCGCCCCGCCGACCAGCGCGACGGCGCGACTGAGGGGTGCCATCGCATCACCGCGCCCCGAGCTGCTGGCGAAGCGCTGGTCGAGCTGGCTGGCATTCTCGCGCACCAGCCCGCCGGTGGCGCTGAGCCCGATCGGCAGCACCGCGCCGGGCTTGGCGCCGACGCTGGCATTCACCGCATGCGAGGTGGAATGGTCGAACCGATCGACCTGGGGCAGCGTCGAGACCACGCCGGTCGCCGTGCCGTCGTCTACCTTGGTGAAGCCGAAGCGATAGGCGCCCTGCACGAACAGCGGCCCGGCATGGGTGTCGAGCTTCGGCCCGGCATAGCCCGAATAGAGCTGGCTGAGGTTGCGGGCATTGGCGGCATTTCCGGTGAGCGCGTCACCGCGCGCATCGGTGCGGGTCCGCGTCGCGACGGCGCCGGCTTCCAGCGTCAGTCCGCGGGCGGCGGCGATCCGCGCCTGGGCAAGGCCAATATGGCTGTCGCCCGACTGCAGGCTGCCCCTCTCGGAGAAGCGGTGCTGATACTGGTAGCTCACCTGCACCTGCACGCGGCGGGTGCGGATGCTGCCGTCGAGTTCTGCGGATCGTAGCGCACCAGCCGGGCGCGGTTGCCCGCGGCGACCTTGCTGAGTCCGCCCACCGCGATCATCGCGTCGAGGATCGACATATTGGCGCGAAAGGGTAGCGAGCCCGGCTTTTCGGTCGCGCCGACCACGCGGATCTGCTGGCTGAAGGTGCCCGAGAAGTTCTCGACGATCACCGAGACGATCGGATCCTTGATATATTCGCTCAGCGCGAGCTTCAGGTCGTGGGCGAGCATCGCGGGCGTCTTGCCCACCGCCGGCATGTCGTTGATCAGCGGCGTGGTGATGCGGCCGTCGGGCCGCACCTGAACCTTGGTCGAGATCTCCGGGTTGCGCCACACGAAGATGCTGAGCTGTTCGAGCGGGCCGATCACATATTCGTCGCTCGGCGCTTGCCTAGCGCCGACAAAGCCCGCGGCGGGCAGTTCGGGACGCGATCCGCCGCTGCCGCACGCCAATAGCTGCGCCATCAGCGCCAGCGTCGCCGCCGCCTTTGCCCCGAACGAAACCGCCATTGCCGAGCCTCCAAGCGGCAGCAAGGCGGCGTTTCGCGCACCCGTGCCGGACGACGCGCTATGGCGCAGGACGCGTAAATTTAGCGTTAGGCGTCAGGCTCCTGCCAGAAGCTCGCGCACCGGCGGGTGGCCCAGGAATGGCTGCGGGCTGGCGCTGGCGCCATAGGCTCCCGACGCGAAGATCGAGATCAGGTCGCCGATTTGCGTGCGGGGCAGCGCCACGCGATCCGCCAGCCGGTCGAGCGGCGTGCAGAGCGGGCCGACCACGGTCACCACTTCCTCGGGCGCATCCTGCATCCGGTGGGCGACGGCAACGGGATAGTTGCGCCGTACGACGGTGCCGAAATTGCCGGTCGCGGCCAGATGATGGTGGAGCCCGCCATCGACGACGAGGAAAGTCTCGCCCTGGCTTTCCTTGCGATCGATTACCCGCGCCAGATAGATGCCCGCCTCGCCGACCAGCCAGCGGCCGAGTTCGATCGCGTATTGGGTATCGAGCCGATCGAGCTCGCCCGCCAGCGCAGCGCCGACCGCCTCGACATCGAGCGGCACGTCCCCCGGGAAATAGGGGATGCCGAAGCCGCCGCCGAGATTGACGAGCGGCGGCAGCGCCCCCGCCTCGTCGGCAAGTCGCGCGGCGAGGCCGATCGTGGCGGCTTGGGTCTCGATGACCGCGTCGGCGGAAAGCGCCTGCGAGCCGGCATAGATGTGGAAGCCGCGCCAGTCCGCGCCCGCCGCGATCAGCCGGCGGACGAGCGCAGGCACGCGTGCAGCGTCGATACCGAAGGGCGAGGCGCGACCGCCCATCTTCATGCCGGAACCGCGCAACTCGAAATCCGGGTTCACCCGCACTGCCAGCCGCGGCGTGGTGCCCAGCCTCTCCCCAATCGCCAGCGCGCGCTCGGCTTCGCCTTCGGACTCCAGGTTCAGCGTCACGCCTGCCCGGATCGCGGCCTCCAGCTCCGCATCGCGCTTGCCGGGCCCGGCGAAGCTGATCGCCGCGGCGTCCATCACCGCCAGCGCCTTGTCCATCTCGCCCGCCGAAGCGACATCGATCCCGTCGACCTGTGCGGCGATGGCGGCGATCAGCGGCGGAAACGGATTGGCCTTGATCGCATAGTGCAGTGCGATTCGCTCCGGCACCGCCGCGCGGAAGCGGGCGATCCGCGCGCGCACCACGCCCGCGTCGTACAGATAGAGCGGCGTGCCTGCCGCCGCCCAGTCCGCAGCGCTGCGGCCGTCGACCTGCAGCACCTGCCGGCCGGCATAGTCGGCGGGGATGGGCCCGGTGGGCTTGGCGTTCATAGGATCTCCGTCTTCAGCCCGGACCGATCGAGCTTGCCGTTGGCGTTGCGCGGCAGGCTCTGCCGCCAGACATAACGTGCCGGTTGCTGGAAGCTGGGAAGCTCCCGCCGCAGCCGCGCGCGCAGCTCGTCCTCGCGCGTGCCGTCACCGCGCGCAACCACCAGGATCGCCTGGCCGAGCCGCGGGTCGGGAATGCCGAACGCCACCGCCTCGCTGGTCTCGCCGCCGGCGACCACCGCCTCCTCGATCTCGGTTGGGCTGATCCGGTTGCCGGAGGATTTGATCATCTCGTCGTCGCGGCCAACAAAGCGCAACAGTCCGTCGGCATCCTCGGCCACGGTGTCGCCCGACCATACCGCCATGCCCGGATCCTCGGCGAAGGCTGGTGCCGGGCGGAAGCGCAACGCGGTCCGCTCGGGGTCGCGCCAATAGCCCTTGGCGACCAGCGGCCCGGCATGGACGAGTTCGCCCTGCTTGGCCCGCCGCCCTTCGGCATCGACGATCAGGATCTCGGCGAAGGGAATGGCGCGGCCAATCGATTCCGGATGCGTGTCGACCAGCGACGGATCGAGATAGGTCGAACGGAACGCCTCGGTAAGGCCGTACATCGGGTAGAGGTCGGCACCGGCAAAGCGGCTGCGCAGCCCCTGCACCAGCGGCCGGGTCAGCGCGCCGCCGGAGTTCGTCAGCCGCTGGAGCGATGCTGCGGCCTCCGCCGGCCATTCGGCCTCGAGCAGTTGCACCCAGAGCGGCGGCACGCCCGCCAGCGTGGTGATGCCGAAGCGCGCCACCGCCATTACCACGTCGCGCGCGGTAAGATAGTCGAGCGGCACTACCCGCGCGCCCGCAGCCCAGGTCGAGAAGAGCTGGTTCTGGCCATAATCGAAGCTGAGCGGCAGCACCGCCAGCACGCGATCCTCGGGCGCGATCTTGAGATAATGCGCGACGCTGGTCGCCCCGAGCCAAAGATTGGCATGACTGAGCATCACCCCCTTGGGTCGCCCGGTAGATCCCGAGGTGTAAAGGATCGCCGCCAACATGTCGGGATCGCCGCTCGCAGGCGGCAGCCGATCGGTCCCGACCAGTTCTTCCTCGGTGACGATCCGGCAGTCGGCGGGCACGTCTCCAGGCTCCAGCGCCGCCAGCCGCGCCTTCTGCGTCACCAACAGCCGCGCGCCGCTGTCCGCCAGGATATGCGCGACCTGCGCGCGCTTGAGCGCCGGATTGATCGGCACATGCACCAGCCCGGCACGCGGCCCCGCCAGTGGCAGCTGGCAGGCGGTGCGTGTCTTGGGCAGCCAGCTCGCCACCCGCTCGCCAGCCGCCAGCCCGTGCGCCGCGAGCGCATGCGCCATGCCGCCCACCGTCGCCTCCAGCCCGGCATAGGTGAGTGTGCCGGCCTTGTCCTCCAAAGCAACGGCGTTCGGCGCGCCACGTAGCGGCAGCGCGTCTATAAGATGCGGGACAGGATCGAGCGCGATCATGCCACCACCCATAGTCTTGGCAGCGCCGCCGCCAAGCCTTACGGAAGCGCAAATTTCTTGCAGGGGAACCCCATTGCGGCCTGAAGCCATGCTCGACATCGAAACCACCGTCCGCGGCGTGCTGCGCGACGTGCTGGGGTTGAGCGACGATCGCGTTGCCGCGTTCGACGAGACCACGCCGCTGTTCGGCGCCCTGCCCGAGCTGGATTCGCTCGCCGTCGCCGGCGTGCTGACCGAGATCGAGGACCGGCTGGGCATCCTGATCGAGGATGACGAGGTCGACGGCGAGATGCTGGAGAGCTTCGGCACGCTCACCCGCTTCGCCGCGCAAAAGGTATTGGGGTGATCGAACCCTATGACTGGGCAGGCGGCCGCGAAGCGATGGTGCGCTTCGGTCCCGGCAGCGGCCCGGTCGTCATCGCGGCATTGCCGCTGTTCGAGGAGGCGAACCGGATGCGCGGGTTCGCCGCGACGATCCTGCGGTCGCTCGCCGAGAACCACGGCATCGCCGGAGTCCTG
>JAPJRE010000227.1 GCA_030824725.1 Sphingomonas sp. | reverse complement strand
GCGCAGGATGATCGTCACCGCTTCGCCATCGGGCGTCTGGGTGGGATAGGTCGCGACATCGCCCGCGATCCGCGGCGATATCGGGTAGAAGGGTATTTCCTGGGCGCCTTCCTGCTGGAACAGGATGCGCCCGGGCGCGAGATCGACCGCCCAGTCGCGCCCCGCCGCCGGACGGATCAGCAGCGGCGCGGAAAGATCCACCCCGCCGAGCATCGGCCCGGGCGGGATCGCCGCATTGGCCGGGTCGTCGGCCTGGTTCTCGCTGGGTGCCTCGCCACAGGCGGCAAGCAGCGCCAGCGGCACCAGCGGGACCCCCAGCGTCCGGCCCAGCTTCCAGCAGATGCTCCGCGTCATGCCACTCTCTCCTCGGCCGTGCTCCCTGCGCAGTCGCGGGAGCGGGGTCAAGCACGGTAAACGTCCACTTTCCGTTCGCCTCTGCATCCTCCACGACTATTCGTCATGTCTGACAACGCGCAACATTGCGTCTGCTTCGTTGCGATGCACCATTCTGTGTGACTCTGTCTCCCCTTTTCGCTTGACGATGATTACCGCCTAAGGAAAAGCAACCTACGCTATGAAAAACCCCTCCCCGATCGCACTTTCCGCCGCGGCGCTGCTTTCGCTCGCCGCTTGCAACAACAAGCCCGAAGTGGTCGACAGCCGCGCGCCGGATCCCATGGCTTCGCAGCTTGCGAACGCCGCGCCGGTCGAAACGCCGCCGACGATCGAAAGCTCGGTGAGCTTCCGCTGCCAGCCGGGCAACACCCTGGTGTTCGTCGACTTCTTCAAGGAAGGCAAAATGGCCTCGCTGCGCGAGAAGAAGGATTCGATGAAGTCGGTCCTGCTCCGCGCACCGGAAGCCGGCCAGCCCTTCACTGCGGAGGGCGGCTACAAGATCGAAGGCGACGCCAAGGCGGCCAAGGTCACCCTCGGCAACGGTTCCGTCCACAGCTGCAAGGCCTGAAGCCTGCACTCCCCCACGAAAACAAAGCCCGGCGGCTATTTCCGCCGGGCTTTTTTCATGTCAGCTTCATCCGGGAGGTAGGGCCCTTGGCGACGATTGCGGTATACAGCCTCAAGGGGGGCGTCGGCAAAACCACGCTGGCGGTTCATCTCGCCTGGGTCTCGGCCATGCGTTCGGCCAGGCGCACGCTGCTCTGGGACCTCGATCCGCAGGCCGCCTCCACCTTCCTGCTCGGCGGCGATGGCGGCGGGCGCCACACGGCCCAGGCGATCTTCTCCAAGGATGTCGCCGCCGCCAAGCTGATCCGCGCGACCGCGATCCAGCGGCTGGCGCTGCTGCCGGCCGATACCTCGCTGCGCACGCTGGATCACCTGTTCCACGCGCTCGACAAGAAGAAGCGGCTGAGCAGGCTGCTCGAGGATCTGGCGCAGGATTTCGATCGTATCCTGCTCGATTGCCCGCCGGGCCTCACGGAGACGAGCGAGCAGGTGATGCGCGCCGCCGACCTGATCGTCGTGCCGGTCGCGCCCTCCCCGCTGTCGCAGCGCGCCTTTGCGGAGGTCGCCGCACACCTCGCCCAGCGCGGCGCCAAGGTGCCGTTGATGCCGGTGCACACCATGGTCGATCGCCGCCGCACGCTGCACGCGGAGGCGCTGGCACGTCACCCCGACTGGCCGGTGATCCCGATGGCGAGCATCGTCGAAGCGGTCGCGGTCCGCCGCGCGCCGGTGGGCGCCTTCGCCCCGCGCAGCGCCGCTGCCCGCGCCTTCAACGAGCTGTGGCAGGCGATCGAACAGGCGCTTGCCGGGCAGGCGCCCTGATGGTGTCCCACCGCCGCCAGCCGCCCAAGGAACTCGATCCCGCGCTGGTGCTCCGCGCCTATGCCATGGGCGTGTTCCCGATGGCCGATGCGCGCGATGCCGCCTCGGTCTATTGGGTCGAGCCGAAGCGGCGCGGCGTGCTGCCGCTGGAGGGCTTTCGCCTCTCGCGCTCGCTGCGCAAGGTGGTGGCATCGGATCGCTTCCGCGTCACGGTCGATCGCGATTTCCCCGCGATGATCCGGCTGTGCGCCGAATCCGCGCAGGATCGCCCCGAAACCTGGATCAACGGCGCGATTGAGCGCGCCTTCATCGAGCTGCACCGGCGCGGCTATGCCCATTCGATCGAATGCTGGGACGGCGACCAGCTCGCGGGCGGGCTCTACGGCCTCGCGCTCGGCCGCGCCTTTTTCGGCGAATCCATGGTCACCCGGGTGCGCGACGCCTCCAAGGTGGCGCTCGCCCATCTCGTCGCACGGCTGCAGGCCGGCGGGTTCCGCCTGCTCGACTGCCAGTTCATCACCGATCACCTCGCCTCGCTGGGCGCGATCGAGATCCCGCGCGACGATTATGTCGCGTTGCTGGGGGCGGCGCTCGGCGATTCTGCCGGCTCGGCCGCGTTCCCGCCCTCGGCCTCGGCCTCGGGCGATCTCTTCGCGCTCGATGCGCCGGGCGCGGTCGCCGGCACCGTATCGGCGCCGCTCTCGCGGAAGGTCATCGCGCAGCTCTTGGGCCACACGTCGTAGATCGCGTGCTGGACGACGTTGAGCGCCGGCTGCTCCTTGTAGAGCCAGCCGGAGAAGACACGGTGCCAGCGCCGGTCCTCGCGCCGCACGTCCATCTGGACAAAGGCGCCGGTCAGCCGGTCCTGCTCCCAGGGAGCGGTGCGCTCGCAGGCACGCAGGCGGACAGTCACCTGCCCGTCGATCCGGGCGGCCTGGCCCGGCTTGAGCGTGATTTCGCGCTCGACGCCGTTGCGCTTGTTCAGCACGCCCAGCACGGCGACCCGCTCGCGCATCGGCGTCGCAGCGGCCGCTATCGTGGCGGGATCGGGTCCCAAGGCGATGGTGTCGACGCCCTGATTGTCGCCCGCGCCGGTAATCACCAGCTCATCGCCGGCATTGTCGCCACCGGCAGCGCCATTGCCGCTCCCGCTACCCGAACATCCGGCCAGCGCGAGCGCGAGCAGCGCCGCCGCAGGCTTCATGCGTCGGGGGTCCAGGCCTCGTAATCGCCGGTCGCCTTTGCCCGGCGAGCACCCTTTTCGAGCGCGCCCGGCGGGCGATAGGCCAGCTCGGTGCCGGTGTGATTCGGCTCGGCGGGCTTCTCCCAGGCACGGACCGGCGGCAGCGACTCATCGGGCGTGCCGTCGATCTGGTGCGACAGCCAGCTGAACCATTCCGGCGGAATGCGGCTGGCGTCGTTGGACCCCTTGTAGATCACCCAGCGGCGCGGAATGCCGTTGGGGTCGCGCCCGCCCTCATAATAGAGGTTACCGAGCGAATCCTCGCCGACGCGCTTCTTGCCGCGCAGTCCCATGCGAGTGCCGAACGTGGCGCCGTTCCACCAGGTGAAGATCGGAAAAGGAAGTCCCATGGCTCTGCCCGATACCGCCAAGCGCAGCGCTCGGCAACTCCCCTCAGAGGGGTCTTTCGACTGCGACGGCGAGCGGACCCTTTTCCCCCTCCACCACGCGGGCACGCAGCGGCTGGCCGGGCTCCACCTCCTCCACCCCGGCACGCCGCAGCGTTTCCATATGCACGAAGATGTCGGCGGTGTCGCTCGCGCGGACGAGGAAGCCATAGCCCTTCAGCCGGTTGAACCACTTGACCGATACCGATTCAAACGGCCCGGCCTCGCCGATCAGCTTGAGCCGCTCCACCCGCTCGGTCGGACGCTTCACCGGCTCGATCGCCGAACTCAGATCGATCGACAGGACGGATTTCGCCTGCAGCCCCCGCTGCCGCTGCACCGCCAGGCATTCGATCCGCGTGCCTTCCGGCACGCTGCGCCGGCCATGGTCCTGCAGGACCGAGAAATGGATCAGAATGTCTCCCACGCTGGGATCGTCAGCGACAAGAAACCCGAAGCCACGCGTCACATCGAACCATTTGACAACGCCATGATACACGCGTTCGTCCACGGCGGAATCGCCCTCGAACCGAACTTCACCTTCGGATGCGACCGGATAGTGTTCAGACGCTAGCTGTTGCTCAGCACGCATTATCGTTATCCCCCAAGCCAGCAACATTAACACAGCATTACCGTGGAGGGGAATCGCTTTATGCGATCAGGAATGTCCCGCTTCGAACGGGCCCTCCGGCTCCTCCCCCGGCTCCATCTTCAATATTCTATGCACAATCTCAGGCGGATGGCCCGCCCGTAAAAATGCGGCGACTTGCTTTTTGTGAAGATCGCGATCCGCAGCGGTCGCGGCGAAAGGTCCGAATCGGCGACGACGAGCAAAAATGATCGCGCTTTTGAACGCGTCGGCCTCAATCGCCTCGGCGAGATCGGCGCTGTCCTCTGCCTCGATGCCGTCGTGGCGCAGCGCCAGTTCCACCCGGCGTACGCCCAGCCCGCGCCGCCCCATCGAGCGTACCCGCGCCTCGGCGAAGCTGCGATCGTCGACATAGCCGCGCGCCGCCATCCGTTCGGCCACCGCCATCGGGTCGGGCGGTCCCTCTCCTGCCCAGCCGCGCTCGCGCAGCTTACGGTTGAGGTACGCGGCCAGGCGCGCGCGCGTGGTGGCGAAGCGCTCGACATAACGGAGCGCCAGCCGGTCGAGATCGGCGGCGACAAGGGGTGGCTTGGAATGGGACGGTCCGGGCATGCGCCTTGATTGTGCCACACTGCCAACCGATTTTGAACGATACTGCGTAGCAGAGCGCAAGCGGAAAACTGCGTTGTGGGGGCACAACGAACTGCTACCTCAAAGACCTGCTACCTCTCAGGGGCACGAGAAAAAGAATGGTATTGGACGAAACGGGATCGCTCGACACGGTGGAACTGGCAGCGCTGGCGCCCACGCCCACGGAAGACACGCTCCCGCGCCGTTTCGCTGATTTCGAAACGCTGGGTGCCGCGCTCGATTACGCGGCCCAGGGTGCGCGCGGCTTCAACTTTCACGATGCGCGGGGCAAGCTGGTGCGGCCCTATCGCTTCGCCGAACTGCGTGCCGATGCGCTGGAACAGGCGCGCCGCCTGATCGCCGCCGGCATCCGGCCGGAGGACCGCATCGCGCTGATCGCGGAGACCGGGCCGGAATTCGCATCGCTGTTCTTCGGCGTGATCTATGCGGGTGCCTGGCCGGTGCCGCTGCCGCTGCCGACCAGCTTCGGCGGCGCGCAATCCTATATCGACCAGCTCCGCGTCCAGCTCGAAAGCTGCGACCCGACGCTGCTGATCTACCCGCCCGAAATCGGTGCCATGTGCGCCGAAGCCGCGCGGCTGACCAATGTCGACGCGACCGACTGGCAGGCGTTCGGCGAGCGCGCCGCCCCCGAGGCGCCGCTGCCCCAGGCCAAGCCGGACGACATCGCCTATCTGCAATATTCGAGCGGCTCGACCCGCTTCCCGCACGGCGTTGCGATCACGCACCACGCGCTGCTCAACAATCTCGCGGCGCACAGCCACGGGATGAAGCTGGTCGACGCCGATCGCTGCATCTCCTGGCTGCCCTGGTACCATGACATGGGCCTGGTCGGCTGCTTCCTGTCGCCGGTCGCCAACCAGGTCTCGACCGATTACATGAAGACCGAGGATTTCGCCCGCCGCCCGCTGGCGTGGCTGGACCTGATCAGCCGCAACCAGGGCAACAGCATCTCCTACTCGCCGACCTTCGGCTACGACATCTGCGCCCGCCGCATGTCGAGCCAGACCAAGGCGAGCGACCGCTTCGACCTCGCCCGCTGGCGCATCGCCGGCAATGGCGCCGACATGATCCGGCCGGACGTGATGCAGCGCTTCGTCGATGCGTTCGCCGATGCCGGCTTCAAGGCGACCGCCTTCATGCCGAGCTACGGCCTGGCCGAGGCGACGCTGGCCGTGTCGATCATGCCGCCGGGCGAAGGCATCGTCGTCGAGCTGGTCGAGGAGACCCAGCTCTCCGGCGGCACCGCCCGCGCCGATCGTCCGCAGCGCTACCGCGCGGTCGTCAACTGCGGCAAGCCGGTGCGCGACATGGCGATCGAGGTCCGCGAGGAAGACGGCACGCCGCTGCCTGAAAAGGCGATCGGCAAGGTCTGGTGCAAGGGCCCGTCGGTGATGGTCGGCTATTTCCGCGACGAAGCCGCCACCGAGGCGTGCATGGTCGATGGCTGGCTGGATACCGGCGACATGGGCTATATGTCGGACGGCTATATCTACATCGTCGGCCGCGCCAAGGACATGATCATCGTCAACGGCAAGAACCACTGGCCGCAGGACATCGAATGGGCGGTGGAGCAGCTGCCGGGCTTCAAGCAGGGCGATATCGCCGCCTTCGCGATCACCACCCCGGGTGGCGAAGAAACCCCGGCGGTGCTGGTCCAGTGCCGCACCTCGGACGAGCAGGAGCGACTGCGCCTGCGCGAGGAGATCCGCGAGCGCGTCCGTTCGGTCACCGGCATGAACTGCGTGATCGAGCTCGTCCCGCCGCGCACCCTGCCGCGCACCAGCTCGGGCAAGCTCAGCCGCGCCAAGGCCCGCAATCTCTATCTGAACGGCGAGATCAAGCCCTACGCGGTCGCCGCCTGAACTGCTTCCCGGCCGGGCCCCGCGCCCGGCCGGCAGCCTTTGCCCCGCCGCCGGCCCGGCGCCCCATGCATCCAGTTCCAA
>JAPJRE010000226.1 GCA_030824725.1 Sphingomonas sp. | reverse complement strand
ATCGCCCGCCTCCGCGCCGACCTGCAGCGCAACGGCGGCCAGTGAACCCGACGGTGATCCAGGGACTCGACGCTGCCCGCACCGCCCTCGCCGCCGGCCGGCCTGCGCTGGTCTGGCGCCAGCAGGTCGCCGATACCGAGACGCCGGTCGCCGCCGCGCTCAAGCTGATCGAGCCAGGGCGCGGCGACTTCCTGCTCGAATCCGTCGAGGGCGGATCGGTCCGCGGCCGGCACAGCCTGATTGGGCTCGCGCCCGACCTGGTGTTCCGCGCCACCGGCACCGAGGCGGAGCTCAACCGGCACTGGCTCACCAATCGCGCCGCGTTCGAGCCGCTCTCGGACGATCCGCTCACTGCCCTGCGCAAGCTGGTCGCCGATTGCCGGATGGACGTCCCCGCGGAACTGCCGCGCGCGCTCGCCTGCCTGGTCGGCTATTTCAGCTACGAGACCGTCGGGCTGGTCGAGAAGCTCCCCCGCCCGCCCCAGAGCCCGGTCGGCGTGCCGGACATGATCTTCGTGCGCCCGACGGTGCTGCTGGTCTTCGATCGGCTGGCGGACACGCTGTTCTTCGTCGCGCCCGTCTGGCCCGGCGCCGATCCCGAGGCGGCAGCCGAGCGCATCGACGCGGTCGCCGCGCAGCTCGCCAGCGCGCCACTTCCCGCGCCCGTCCGCGCCGATCCGCTGGCGATCCAGCCGACCCCGGTGCTGCCGGACGGCCGCTATGGCGCAATGGTCGCCGCGGCGAAGGAATATATCGCGGCGGGCGACATCTTTCAGGTGGTGCTGGCGCAGCGCTTCACTGCGCCCTTCCCGCTGCCGCCGTTCGAGCTCTACCGCGCGCTGCGGCGGATCAACCCCTCCCCCTTTCTCTACCATCTCGACCTGCCGGGCTTCGCGCTCACCGGTTCGAGCCCGGAGATCCTGGTCCGCGCCCGCGACGGCGAGATCACCATCCGCCCAATCGCCGGCACCCGCCCGCGCGGCCGCACCGCCGCCGAGGACGAAGCCAACCGCACCTCGCTGCTCGCCGACCCCAAGGAGCGCGCCGAGCATCTGATGCTGCTCGATCTCGGCCGCAACGATGTGGGCCGTGCCGCCGCGCCCGGCAGCGTGAAGGTGACGGACAGCTACACGGTCGAGTTCTACAGCCATGTGATGCACATCGTGTCGAACGTGGTGGGCACGCTGCGCAAGGACGCGGACGCGATCGATGCGCTGTTCGCCGGCTTCCCGGCGGGGACGGTGAGCGGCGCGCCGAAAGTTCGTGCCTGCGAGATCATCGCCGAGCTGGAGGCGGAGACGCGCGGCCCCTATGCGGGCGGCGTCGGCTATTTCTCGCCCGATGGATCGATGGATTCGTGCATCGTGCTCCGCACCGCGCTGGTGAAGGATGGGGTGATGCACGTGCAGGCTGGTGCCGGAATCGTCGCCGACTCCGATCCAGCCTATGAGCAGCGCGAATGCGAGGCCAAGTCCGGCGCGCTGTTCGCCGCCGCGCGCGAGGCGATCGCGCGGGCCAGCGAGGCGGGCTTCGGCCAGTAGGCCGGCCCGCCCACCACTGGAAAACATCGCCCTTCTTCGTCATCCCGGCGAAAGCCGGGATCCAGTCGCCTCTCGGTTTCAGCAAGAGCCGGAACGGAGACCCCAATGGATCCCGGCTTTCGCCGGGATGACGGGTTAGAGGCGCCGGGAGCCCGCCCGCGTTACGGAACGCGCGAACCCTTCACTTCGCGGTCGAGCTTGTCCTGATACCATTGCTGTAGCATCTGCCGGGTGCAGCCGGTCTGGCCGCCGGTGCCGACCGCCGAGCAGCTGTTCGGCATGCCGCGGCTGTTCACTGCCTCCACCACTTCCATCCGCCGCGACCAGCTGGTCGCGGGCGCGTCTTCCTTGGGCTGGCCGCGGAAGCGCTTGGGGATGCGATAGGGCGAGTCGCCCGCGTTCGAGCAGACGACGATCTCGTCCGGATTGGCCGGCTTGGGGCAGCTCTCCTGGCCATAGAGCAGGATGCTGCGCACCCGCTTGGGCGGGCCGTCCTGCGCCGTCTGGTCCTGGGTCTTAGCATACGCCGGTGCGGCGAGCAGGGCGGTGGCAAGCATCAAACGGGCAAGCATGGGGGATACTCCTGGAAGGTGACACAGCGTCCCTGCCGCGCCAGCGGTGCCGCCGCACTGTGGCACCCGCAAGGCCGGATTGTGCATCGACGCCCGAGCGCCTAGGTCTGCGCCATGATCCTCGTCCTCGACAATTACGATAGCTTCACTTGGAACCTCGTCCATTATCTGATGGAGCTGGGCGTGGAGGTGCAGGTGGTGCGCAACGACGCGCTGACCGCGAACGACGCGATCGCAAGCAATGCGCAAGGCTTCCTGATATCCCCAGGACCGTGCACGCCAAACGAGGCGGGAATCAGCCTCGATCTGGTCGCCGCCTGCGCCGATCTCGGCAAGCCGCTGCTCGGCGTGTGCCTGGGGCATCAGGCGATCGGCCAGCATTTCGGCGGCAGCGTCGTGCGCGGCGGGCTGATGCACGGCAAGACCTCGCCGGTGACTCATGACGGCACCGGGCTGTTCACCGACCTGCCCTCGCCCTTCACCGCCACGCGCTACCACTCGCTGATCGTCACCGACATTCCGGAGAGCCTGGTGGTGAACGCCACCGCCGAGGACGGTTCGGTGATGGGCTTCCGGCACGCAGCGCTGCCGATCCACAGCGTCCAGTTCCACCCGGAGAGCATCGCAACCGAGCACGGCCATGCGATGCTCGCCAACTTCCTGCGCTTGGCCGGGATTGAAGCGACGGCAACCGCCTGACCTTCGTCAGCCTCGGTTCATCGCAGCCATGATAGGAGGCGTGCCATGAAGACGATCCTCGCTACCCTGCTCGCCGGTGCCGCGCTGCTCGCGGCACCCGTCGCCAACGCCCAGCGCCATCGCGCCACGCCCGAGGAGAGGCTCGCCAAGCTGCTCGGCGGCCGAGTCGCGGGCAAGCCGGTCGACTGCATCAGCCTGAACATGGCCGGCTCCAGCCAGGTGATCGACGGCACCGCCATCGTCTACCAGCTGGGCAACACGCTGTACGTCAACCGCCCGCGCGGCGGCGCCGAGCAGCTGGACGACAATTCGATCCTGGTCACCAATACCTTCGGATCGCAGCTGTGCAGCATCGATACGGTGCGACTGATCGACCGCAATTCCTATTTCCCGCGCGGCTTCGTCTCGCTCGGCGAGTTCGTGCCCTATACCAAGCCGAAGAAGAGCAACTAAGCCCCCCCAAGCAGGATTTGCTCGACAGGCTGGCCGCGCCCCGGAATAGAGGCGGCGTGACCAGCCTGAGCCTGCTTCCCGATCCGTCCTCCCCGCTGTCGCGCGAAACCGCCGCGCAGGCGTTCGCCGACATTCTCGACGGCACCGCGCCCGAGGCGGAGATCGAGGCCTTCCTCGTGGCGCTTTCCGTGCGCGGCGAGACCAGCATCGAAATCGCCGAAGCCGCGCGTGCGCTGCGCAACCGGCTGATCCCCGTGACGGCCCCCGAGGGGGCGATCGACGTGTGCGGCACCGGCGGCGACGGGCATCACACCCTCAACGTCTCTACCGCCGTCAGCCTGGTCGTCGCCGCCGCCGGGGTGCCGGTGGCCAAGCACGGCAACCGCGCCGCCTCGTCCAAGGCCGGAGCGGCGGATACGCTGGAGGCACTGGGCCTCAACCTTGATCGCGCCGCGGCGCGGGCCGAGGAGAGCCTCAACGAGATCGGCATCGCCTTCCTGTTCGCGCAGCACCACCACCCGTCGCTCGGCCGCATCGCGCCGATCCGGCGACGCATCGGGCGGCGGACGATCTTCAACCTGATGGGGCCGCTCGCCAACCCGGCGCATGTCCGCCGCCAGCTGATCGGCATCGCGCGGCCCGACTACGCGCCGGTCTATGCCGAGGCGCTGGAGCAGCTCGGGGTCGAGGCGGCCGCGGTCGTTTCGGGCGAGGATGCGCTGGACGAACTCTCCACCGAGGCGGCGAGCGTCGTCGTCAATGTCGGCCGTGCCAAGCTGCCCACGCGCATCACCCCCGAGGATGCCGGCCTGCCCCGCCATCCGCTTTCCGCCATTCGCGGTGGTGATCCCGAATACAACGCGCTCTCGCTGCGCCGCCTCCTCCAGGGCGAGCAAGGCGCCTATCGCGACGCGGTGCTGCTCAACGCGGCCGCCGCACTGATGGTCGCGGGCCGCGCCGATGACCTTCGGGACGGGGTGGAGGAAGCTGCCGAGATGCTCGACAACGGGCTTGCCAACGCCCTTCTCGACTGCTGGATCGCCTTCGCATGAGCACCATTCTCGACACGATCATCGCCACCAAGCGCAGCGAAGTCGCCGCCCGCAAGGCAAGCCCGCGCGTCTGGCCGGTTCCAACCGCCCCGCGCGGCTTCAAGGCGGCGCTCGATGCGCGCGCAGCGGCGGGTGGCTATGGCCTGATCGCCGAGATCAAGAAGGCGAGCCCCTCCAAGGGCCTGATCCGCGCCGATTTCGATCCGCCCGCCCATGCCCGCGCCTATGCCGCCGGTGGGGCGGCATGCCTGTCGGTGCTCACCGACCACGACTATTTCCAGGGGCATGAGGACTATCTGGTCGCCGCGCGCGCCGCGTGCGACCTGCCGGTGATCCGCAAGGATTTCCTGATCGATCCCTGGCAGGTCGAGGAGTCGCGGGCGATGGGCGCCGATGCGATCCTGATCATCGTCTCCGCGCTCGACGACGGCCAGATGGCGGAGATCGAGGCAGCTGCAATCGCGCAGGGCATGGATGCGCTCGTCGAGGTCCACGACGCCGAGGAACTGGAGCGCGCGCTCAAGCTCAAGTCGCGGCTGATCGGAGTGAACAACCGCAATCTCAAGACCTTCGCGGTCGACGTGCAGAAGACCTATGAGCTCGTTCGCCATGCCCCGAAGGACTGCACGTTCGTCGCCGAGTCCGGCCTCAACACCCGCGCCGACCTCGACGCCATGGCCGAGCACGACATCCGCTGCTTCCTGATCGGCGAGTCGCTGATGCGGCAAGCCGACGTCGAGGCGGCGACGCGGGCGCTGGTCGGGTGAGCGGGCTCACCCATCTCGACGAAAGCGGCGCGGCGCACATGGTCGATGTCGGCGGCAAGGCGGTCACCGCGCGCGAGGCGGTGGCGCGCGGCCGGATCACCATGTCGGCCGAGGCCGCCGCGGCGATCCGCGACGGCAGCGTGAAGAAGGGCGACGTGCTCGCCACAGCGCGCATCGCCGGGATCATGGCCGCGAAGAAAACGTCCGAGCTGATCCCGCTCTGCCACCCCCTGCCCCTCACTCGCGTCGCGATCGACCTCGATCTCGACGAGACCGGCGTCACCGCCACCGCCACCGCCGCGACCGAGGGCAAGACCGGGGTGGAGATGGAAGCGCTCACCGCCGTCTCGGTGACGCTGCTCACGCTCTACGACATGGCCAAGGCGCTCGATAAGGGCATGGTGCTGGGCGACATCCGGCTGCTGACCAAGACCGGCGGCAAGTCCGGCGACTGGCGCGCGGAGGGCTGAGGCGCAGACGGCAAAGAATCCCTTAGCCGCCCCAAACCGATCCTCCATTGCCCCGCCGCTGCCACCGGGCCATGTGCGGCATCATGGCAACGCTTCTCGACCCCAACTCCCGCGGCCGCGTGATCCTCGTCGGCGCGGGCCCCGGCGACCCCGGCCTGCTCACCGTCCGTGCCGTCGAGGCGCTCAAGGCGTGCGACGTGCTGGTCCATGACGGGCTGGTCGACGATCGCGTGCTCGATCTCGCCCCCCAGGCGCACCGCATCTCGGTCGCCAAGCGCCGCTCGAAGCACACGCTGCCGCAGGAATCGATCAACGCGCTGATCGTCGCGCATGTGAAGACCGGCGCGGTCGTCGTCCGGCTCAAGGGCGGCGACCCGTTCATCTTCGGCCGCGGCGGCGAGGAAGTGGAGGCCGTGCGCGAAGCCGGGCTGCCGGTGGAAGTGATCCCTGGCGTCTCCGCCGCGCTGGGCGCCGCTGCCGAGGCAATGCTGCCGCTCACCCATCGCGACTGGTCGAGCGCGGTCAGCTTCGTCGCCGGCCAGTGCAAGGGGCTGACGGATCAGGACTGGTCGGGCCTCGCCGGCAAGGGCCGCACGCTGGTGATCTATATGGGCGTCGCCACCGCCTCGGCGATCGCCGACAAGCTGATGGCCGACGGCGTTGCGCCCGACATGCCCGTTGCAGTGCTCGAGCGCGCCACGCTGGAGGGCCACCGCGCGATCCGCACCCTGCTTGCCGATCTCGGCCCGATGGTCGAGCGCGAGGACGTGCAGAGCCCGGCGATCATCGTCGTCGGCGAGGTGACATTGCTCGCCGACGCCGAGGACAAGCTCGCCCGCTGGGCGCGCACTGCCGAGACTCTGGGGGAAGACCAGGCATGAAGCTGCTGACGGGCAATGATCTCGCCACCGGCGACGTGGTCTGGTGGACCGGCGAAAGCTGGTCGCGCCACCTCACCGAAGCCGTCGACGTGGGCGACAAGGGCGACGTGCTCGCCGCGACCGAGGAGGCCGCGCGCCGGGTCAACGTACCCTATGTGATCGATGCGGAGGCGACCCCCGAAG